>CAZJXE010000425.1:0-1000 GCA_964549835.1 uncultured Weeksellaceae bacterium | reverse complement strand
TAAAGGTTGCTCCTCCTGTTGGAAGGGACGTTACATTCATAGAAAATGTTTGAGGTCCTTGACTAATTGATCCTTGAGAAGCAGTTACTGCTGTAAGCACATAAGGCCAAGCAGTCGGTCCTGCATCGAAGTCACCACAATCACTTATTTTTGTGCTTAAATTAGCAACAGTTGTACTTGTTCTATATGCCCAAGTATCAACATATTCCCATGTTTCTCCTGTTCCATCAACATTTGGATCACCAAAGGTTTCAACCCACACACCGTTGTGCCATAGCTGAATTGCATCATCACCATTTTGTGTAACAGATGATGTAGCATATAATACATGCTCAAATTCACCGCTACATCCTGATAAATAAGCAAGCATAACTGTTGTGTCACGAGCTAATAAAATATCATCCCCGCTATTAACAGAGATCGCAGGAAAAGTGTATTCTTGCGCAGCGTCAGGACCATTACCATTGGACGCAACACTTACTCCGTAATCGCTTAAGTCCGAAATGTTGTCCAAAGCAGTAACATGAACTGCCTTTCCAGCACTTCCTCCACCAGGTACAGTGAAGTCCATAACACCAGTTAGTGTTAAATCTTGTGCTTGAACTGAAAATATCTGCGAAATAGTAAACAGAAAAGCAAAGATTAATTTTGTAAAATTTTTCATAATAAATTGTTTTTGTTTTTTTGAGCCTTAAATTTAGAAAAAAAAGAAGCTTGGTGAACAAATTACACTAAGCAATTTTACTAGAGAAGAAGTGCCTTTTTTTAAAGAAAAGATGTTAGCCAGTGTTTTTTTATGTCTTTTTTACATCAAAAAACCATTGTGTAATAAGCCGATAGATTATAGCAATAAATAAGTGTTTTTACTGATATAAAAATTAATTTAGGTTAAATGATAAAAATCAAAAAAAGGGTCGCCAAGAACCCTTTTTTGTGTGCGTTTTCAAAGCACATAAACTAAAACACAATTGCTACTTGGCTAGCAAAATTTTAACCAAAT
>CAZJXE010000424.1:0-1003 GCA_964549835.1 uncultured Weeksellaceae bacterium | reverse complement strand
TAGGATTTCCGATTGTAGAAATACCTGGTTGTGTCAAGATGCACAAGGATAATCAAGATAAGGTAACGAGAATGCCTTTTGATCACGACCTTGTAAATCAAGATGAAGATGGTAGCACAACCTTATGTCCTCACGGTGAGTATCCAACGTATGATGCGATGGACTACACACCAGAGCAATTAATAATTCAAAGAGAAACACCACCACCAGAAATTGCACCCCCACCAGAAATTGAACCACCAGAACTTCCTGACACAGGTGATATTGGTGGTAAAGAAGAAGTTGCTTGTCCTGGTCCTGGTCAATTAAGAGTTGGTGATATTACACAATCAGGTGATGAAAGAGTCGTTGGTCATGAATTGAGTGCAGATGGTAAAATTTGTACTACCTTATATGAACCAACCACCGCAGTCGAAAAATTCCTTCCTTCTACAAATCAGGCAACAACAACACTCGCAGTTGCTGTTATTGCAACAGCAGGTGCAGCTGCAACACCATTAATATTAAGAATAGTCAAACCAATAATTAAAAAAATAGTAGATACTGTAAAGAAAAAATTAGGTAAGAAAGTTGGTAGACCTTCTCTATCAGAAATTAAAACTAATAAGTATCGTGAAAAGAAAGGTCTACCACCTTTGAAGAAAAAATAATTACTTATTACCGATTGATATAGTTTTTAAATCACTTGCTGTACCATCTGCAACAGGTGGTGGTAAGTTTGGTTGTAATGTATGTGTATGATTCGCAACGACACCTGGTGGGTTTATTAACATAACATCTGCACATACTTTAGCATATTCAGTGCCTGGTCTGAATATAATTCCAGCCTTCATTAGTTCACCACAGTTCTTCAATCTTGCAATCTCAAAATCTAATCTTTTATTTGCTACTGCTTGATTCATTAAGTTAATATTTGCTGCTGCTGCCTGTTTACATTGCTCTTGTAACTTCTTATCTAATGGTTTTGACCAAGTAGCAGATAGACCTAGTGATACTGTACTAC
>CAZJXE010000423.1:0-1005 GCA_964549835.1 uncultured Weeksellaceae bacterium | reverse complement strand
GGGAATGATAAAAACTAAACTAATAAGCCTTTTCATCTCCTTTTATAAAATTTAATACGGTTCTAAAAATAATATTAATGTCTAAAAACAAAGTCCAATTTTCTATATACCATACATCCCACTTAACTCTGCCCTCCATTTCATGAACTTCTTTAGTTTCTCCTCGATACCCTCTTATTTGAGCGGCACCAGTTATGCCTGGCTTTACAAGCTGTCTTACCATATATTTTTTTATCAACTCAGAATATTGCTCAGTATGTTTAAGCATATGAGGTCTAGGTCCTACTATTGACATATCTCCTTTTAAAACATTTATAAACTGAGGAAATTCATCAAGACTATATTTTCTTAAAAAGAAACCAATAAATGTTATTCTTGCATCCCCTTTTATTGCTTGTCTAATATCTGAATCTTTATTTTGATTCATAGATCTAAATTTATAGCACCAAAATTCTTTGTTATCAAGTCCTGATCGTTTTTGTTTAAATAAAATAGGTCCTTGTGAGGATATTTTAATTAAAAATCCAATAATTGGATACATCCATGAAAGAATAAAGACTAAAACCAATAATGAAAAAATAATATCAAAAAATCTTTTTAAAAACCTATTGATTGAATCCTTTAATGGCTCCTTTCTAAAACTAAGTACCGGCACATTATCAAAAAAATCAATATTTACTCTTCTTAGTGGAAAACCTCTAAAATCAGGAACAACCTTAAATCTTATTAAATGTTGATCAGCAAAATCAACTAAATCTTGAATATCATTAGTATTAGTTAGTGGTAGGGTATAATAAATTTCATCTATTTCATTTTCAATAGAAAAGCCTTTAATTCTATCTAAACTTCCCTTTAAAATATCAGTTTTAAAAATAGGTTTTTTATCAGAAAAAATTCCTAAAAGTTTAATTCCCAAGATGTCATCTGAAAAGAAATAATCATGTAATCCCTTTGCAACATCTCCTCCTCCAACAATTAGAACTCTATCATAATTGTATCCATATC
>CAZJXE010000422.1:0-1008 GCA_964549835.1 uncultured Weeksellaceae bacterium | reverse complement strand
ATTCTAAAGTAATTGAAGAGTCATTAAAAATTATTAAAACAAAAAATAGGTTAACACCCAAAAGAATGCTTAAAGCTGCTGCCATATTAATTCCATTGTTGGGAATCTCTCTTTTAAGTATTACACAAGAAAAAAATATTAATAAGGTTTATAATCAAATTGCTGAGTTAAACCCACTTTCTTTTTTTGAAACAAAAGCTGAAGAAAAAGTGGAAACAATAATTCCTGTAAAAGAAATTAAGAAAGAAATCGAAAAGCCAATTTTATCTGTACCCGCAGAAGTGATCACTGAAAAGAAATTTTATATAATTGCTGGCGCTTTTGGAGTTGAAGAAAATGCAAATAAACTAAAAGCAAGACTTAATAGTTGGAACTATAATTCAACTATTATAAAAAATAATAATATCATGCGAGTTAGTTATAATGAATTTACTACAAAAGAAGATGCTATGTTATCCCTTGCTAAAATTAGAAAAGAAAATCCTCAAGCCTGGATTTTAACAATTTAACAATGAACAGTAAAACACCAAAAGAATCGCGAGCTATTTTAACTGAAATAGTACTTCCTAACGATACAAATAATCTAGACAATCTTATGGGAGGAAAGCTCATGAATTGGATGGATATTACAGCAGCGATTTCTGCTCAAAGACATTCAAATAGAACATCCGTTACTGCTTCAGTTAATAATGTTAGCTTTAACAATCCTATCCCAAGAGGAAGTGTTGTAACCATTGAAGCAAATATTTCAAGATCATTCAATTCATCAATGGAAATTTTTCTTGATGTTTGGGCAGAAGACACACTTTCTGGAGAAAAAACTAAATGCAATGAGGCAATATATACTTTTGTAGCAGTAAGCAAATTAGGGAAGCCTGTAAAAGTTCCAGAAGTAATCCCTGAAACAAAGACCGAAAAAATTAGATTTGATGGGGCACTCAGAAGAAGACAACTATCATTAATTCTTGGTGGTAAAATGAAGGCTGATGATGCTACTGAGCTTAAAGC
>CAZJXE010000421.1:0-1011 GCA_964549835.1 uncultured Weeksellaceae bacterium | reverse complement strand
TTGATGAAAGACTTTCTGAGAGAATTTCAGAAGATATAATTAGCAATTGTCATCAGTGTGGTGCGCCGTGTGATTCACATACTAATTGTCAAAACGTTAATTGCAACTTATTGTTTTTGCAATGTGATACTTGTAAAGAAAAATATAAAAACTGTTGTTCTACTGATTGTGTTGATATATTAATAATGCCTGAAAAGCAAAAAAAATTATTAAGAAAAGGTGTAGAAAACAAAAAATTATTTCACAGACATAAAAAAGTAAAACTAAATTTAAATATATAATCTTTTGAAAAAAATAAGAATTACTAAGCAGTTTAAGTTTGAAATGGCACATGCCTTATATGGTTATGATGGACTATGTAAAAATATTCATGGTCATTCTTATAGGCTTTGGGTTACAATAATTGGTAATGTGCTTGAGGAGAAAGAAAATGTTAAAGATGGAATGGTTTTAGATTTTAGTCTTCTAAAAAAAATAGTTAAACCCAATATAGTTGATAAATATGATCACTCTTTTGTTTTAAATGGAAATAGCCCTCATGCTGATATTGATTTATCTGCTTTTGAAAAAGTTTTTTATTTACCTTATCAACCAACCTCAGAAAATCTTGTCTATGATTTTGTTCAAATAATCAAAGAAAAACTACCAAAAAATATTTCTTTATATAAGGTTGTTTTGTCAGAAACTGCTAATTCTTATGCAGAATGGTGTGCTGACGATAATAGCTAATTTACTTAGTTATAATTAATTAAAAAAAAACACAAAAAAAGAATAAAATTTCTGTTATAATCACATAGTTTATAATTAAATTTGCACCAGTTTAAAATAAACAGATGACAAACGTATTAATCGCCCTGGTTGTTTTATTAACTATTGCTGCAATGGTGCAGCTGGTAAGAGTTAATGAACTTCTTTCTGAAATAACAAATAAAGATACTAACGAGGTTACAGATGAAGATAATAATAAAAATGGAATTTTATTTCTTATAATAGGATTTGGTTTTTTAGCTT
>CAZJXE010000420.1:0-1012 GCA_964549835.1 uncultured Weeksellaceae bacterium | reverse complement strand
AAATTATCAAGAACCTTAAAGTAGCGATAATTGGCTATGGCTCACAAGGACATGCTCATGCAAATAATTTACATGATTCAGGTGTAGATATTACAGTTGGTCTCAGAGAAGGGTCAGCCTCATGGAAAAAGGCAGAATCTGCTGGCTTAAAAGTTTCAAGCGTAGAAGACTCAGTTAAACACTCTGATTTAGTAATAATTCTCGTACCAGACGAGTTTCAAAGTGATTTGTATACAAAAAAAATAGAGCCAAACCTTAAGCAAGGAGTCATTTTAGCTTTTGCACATGGATTTAATATCCATTTTGGTAAGATTAAACCTACCGATGATATTAGCGTTATGATGATTGCACCAAAAGGTCCTGGACATACTGTAAGAAGTACATATATGTCTGGTGGAGGAGTACCATCATTAATTGCAATATATAGAGATGCGCTTAACGGGAAAGATTTTAATGCCAAAGACGTTGCTCTATCCTATGCCAAAGCAAATGGTGGAACCAGAGCAGGTGTTCTAGAGACTACTTTTAGAGAAGAAACCGAAACTGATTTGTTTGGAGAGCAAGCTGTTTTATGTGGTGGATTGACAGCGCTAATTAAAGCTGGCTATGAGACATTAGTGGAAGCAGGATATAGTCCTGAGATGGCATATTTTGAGTGTTTGCATGAAACAAAACTGATTATTGATCTTCTTTATGAGGGCGGTATTTCTAATATGCATTATTCAATATCAAATACTGCAGAGTTTGGAGATTACTTAATAGGCCCAAGAATCATTACTGAAGAAACAAAAAAAGAAATGAAAAAAGTTCTCGAAGATATTCAATCAGGTGATTTTGCCGATAAATATCTCGAAGATTGTCGTCAAAGTAATGATGGAAGTGGCGGCCCTTTTTTAAAAAATAATCGAGAAAAAACTAAGGATCACTCTATAGAATCTGTTGGAAAAGAACTTCGAGCCAAGATGAAGTTTTTGAGTGAAAAAAAGCTTGTTGATAAAGATAAAAATTAACT
>CAZJXE010000419.1:0-1012 GCA_964549835.1 uncultured Weeksellaceae bacterium | reverse complement strand
ACATCATCATTTGAAAACAAAAATGATCCTAAGATTGTTCTAACATTTGAAGTTGTGTGTTCTGTTACTGCTTCTTCAATAGTTTGTAAAATGGTTAAATCATTATCAAGAAAATCTGCTTGATTCTGAGCATAATAACCCATTTTTACTTGATGACCTAACTTTATAGACCCTTGAAAATCTACTTCTCCAACTATCATTTTTGCAAGTGTTGTTTTTCCTTCGCCATTTTTACCAACAAATGCTATTTTCTCTCCCTTAACAATCTCTAAATTTATTTTTTCAAGAACATTTAAATCATCATAACTTTTAGAAGCATCTGAAACAGTTAAGCTAAGTTTTCCTGAATGAGGTGCAGGTGGAAATCTAAATTGCATTCTTCCAATATCTTCTTTTTCAACTTGAATTATTTCAAGCTTGCTTAATTTTGTAATCAGCGATTGAGCAAATGCCGCTTTATTTTTCTTAGCTCTAAATTTATCTATTAATACCTTTGTTTCTGCTATGTATTTGTCTTGATTCTTTTTTGCTTGTATCTGTTTTTCTATCCTGTCTTTTCTTAACTCCAAGTACTTTGAATACTTAGCTTTATAATCATTTATTTTTTTAAAAGCGACTTCAATAGTTCTATTTGAAATAGAATCTAAAAAAATACGATCATGAGAAACTAATACAATAGCTCCTGAAACTTTTTTTAACCATTGTTCAAGCCAAATAATGGATTCAATGTCCAAATGATTAGTAGGCTCATCTAATAGTAAAACATCAGGCTTCTTTAATAATATCTTAGCCAATTCAACACGCATTCTCCATCCCCCACTAAATTCACTAGTTTGTCTGTTTAAATCATACTGAGTAAAACCCAATCCATTTAAAACTTGACTTATTTCAGATTCCATATCATTACCTCCAGAAATTCTAAATCTTTCATCAAGATCACTTAATTCAGTAATAAGGTCTAAATAAGATTGTGACTCATAGTCTGTTCTTTCATTAATCTGTTGATTAACAT
>CAZJXE010000418.1:0-1019 GCA_964549835.1 uncultured Weeksellaceae bacterium | reverse complement strand
CAGAAATTTTAGCAGCATCTGCTATATTTCTAACTATCATTTACGCTGAAGCTAGGTTCTTGTATGGATACAAGTTCTAAATTATAAGGAGGGGTTGTTACCCTCCTTTTTTTGTGCTATAATAGTTGAAACAATAATAACTATGGATAGAGACAAACTCAAACTAATGGTTCGTAACTTAGAATTATTGGTAGACGATATCAAAGCAGAGGTCTTTTCTGATGTGGAATCTTATGTTGCTCCACCTCCTTCTATATCTCAAGATTATGATGAAATATTAGAGGACGACGATGGCTACCCAGACTAGCAGAGCAAAAAGATTAATTAAAATGCTTGAACGATTAATCAAACAACCTTATCTTTATGATGAGGAACAATTAAAATTAATTAGAGAACAATTAAAAGTCGCTAAAAATGAGTTAGCAATGATCGAAGAAAAAACATCAAAAGGATTTAAATGAGTGTAATACCCTTTCCTGATAAAAAATATAATATCATCTATGCTGACCCACCTTGGCAATATAATGAAAGTTGGGGTAATGGTCAAGTTGGATATGATACAATGACTAATGATGACATTTGTAAGTTACCTGTACGTGATTTGTTAGCAGAACAAGCACATCTCTATTTGTGGGTTACAAATCCTTTTATTGCAGAGGGTTTAGAAATTTGTAAAGAATGGGGATTTGACTACAAGACTTTGATAACTTGGGTCAAAACATATACAAACGGAAAACCAGAAATGGGTATGGGGTATTATTTTAGAGGTTGCACTGAACATATTATTTTTGGAGTAAAGGGTAAAATGAAGTGCACAAACAAAACTACTAAAAATATGTTTCAGGCAGTTAATTCAAATAGACATAGTGAGAAACCACATCAAGTAAGAGAAATGATTGTAAATAGCAGTGGTGATTTACCCAGAATTGAATTATTTGCTAGACATAAATTTAAGGGTTGGGATGCTTGGGGAAACCAAATTGAAGAAAAAAACACATTAGAGGATTATTTTGTATGAA
>CAZJXE010000417.1:0-1020 GCA_964549835.1 uncultured Weeksellaceae bacterium | reverse complement strand
CTCCTTTTACTGTAAATTATTTGGCAGGAGGATCTCCATTATCAACAAATATTGACGGTAGTGGAAATCAAACTTCAGGTGGTCCAATGATTATTTCACCTACTAATACTACGACCTACACACTAACATCTTTAACTGATGCAAAAGGGTGTACAAATACATTATCTAATAGTGCTACTTTAACTGTAAATGAAATACCAAATGTAATTGTAAGTGGTGATACAGAAATTTGTAATCAAGATGAAACTCCATTATTTTTCACTT
Source organism: uncultured Weeksellaceae bacterium (assembly GCA_964549835.1). Taxonomy (GTDB): domain Bacteria; phylum Bacteroidota; class Bacteroidia; order Flavobacteriales; family BACL11. Next base: position 756 of record CAZJXE010000417.1, on the reverse strand, counting down.
TTACCTCTGGAGTTGCTCCTTGGACTGTGAGTTACAATGTTGCATCATCTCCTGGTTCTGTAACATTATACAATACAAATGACACATTAATTGTTGATCCAAATTTAACTACTACATACACTTTTACAAATATTAGTGATAATAATTGTTCGTCTACATTAAATGAAGATGTAACAGTTACAGTAAACCCTTTACCTCAAGCAGTCATTTCTGGAGGAGGCTCTGTATGTGATGATGGAAGTACTATCGAGGTTCAAATTATTACTACTGGAGGAACTCCAAATTATAATATCAGCTATAATGCGGGAATAACAAATAAGTTTGTTGCTGATGTTGGCTCACCATTTATTATTAACACTAGTGAATCTGGAACATATACTATATCAGAAGTTATTGATAGTAAAGGTTGTGTTGCACAAAGTATAAATGGAAGTGTGAATGTTTATGTTAATGACTTTCCAGAAGTTGTTCTACAAGCATACCCTCAGCCAACTACAATAACTAATCCAAAAATTACATTTGTGGATGCTTCATCAGATCATGTTAGTGGTTATTGGGACTTTGGAGATGGAACAATTCAATTCACAAACTTTGATTTACTTACTCACACCTATACAGATACTGGCTCATATGAAGTAATGTTACAAATCGAAAGTGATAGTGGTTGTATTTCTACTGCATATCAAACAATTGTAATTGATCCAGATTTCCTAGTTTATATTCCTGATGGATTTACTCCAAATAATGATTTAAAAA
>CAZJXE010000416.1:0-1020 GCA_964549835.1 uncultured Weeksellaceae bacterium | reverse complement strand
TTTTTAAATCATTATTTGGAGTAAATCCATCAGGAATATAAACTAGGAAATCTGGGTCAATTACAATTGTTTGATATGCAGTAGAAACACAACCACTATCACTTTCGATTTGTAACATTACTTCAAATGATCCCGTATCTGTGTAGGTATGAGTTAGTAAATCAAAGTTTGTGAATTGAATTGTTCCATCTCCAAAATCCCAATACCCACTAACGTGATTTGATGAAGCATCAACAAATGTAATTTTTGGATTAGTTATTGTAGTAGGCTGAGGATAAGCTTGAAGAACTACTTCTGGAAAATCATTAACGTAAACATTTACACTTCCATTTATACTTTGCGCAACACAACCCTTACTATCAATAACTTCTGATATAGTATATGTCCCAGATTCACTAGTATTAATAATAAATGGTGAGCCAACATCAGCAACAAATTGATTTGTTATTCCCGCATTGTAACTTATATTATAATTTGGTGTACCACCAGTTGTAATAATTTGAACTTCAATAGTACTACCATCATCACATACAGAACCACCACCAGCAATTACAGCTTGAGGAAGAGGATTTACATTTATTGTTGCTTGTTCATTTAATGTAGATGAACAATTATTATCACTAATGTTTGTAAATGTATAAGTTGTTGTAGTATTAGGACTAACTAATAAAGTGTCATTTGTATTGTATAATGTTACAGAACCAGGAGATGATGCAACATTGTAACTAACAGTCCAAGGAGCAACCCCAGAAGTAAATGTGAAGAACAATGGTGTTTCATCTTGATTACAAATTTCTGTATCACCACTTACAATAACATTTGGAATTTCATTCACAGTTAAAGTAGCACTATTGGTTAGTGTATTAGTACAACCTTTTGCATCAGTTAAAGATGTTAGTGTGTAGGTAGTAGTTGTAGTTGGTGAAATAATCATTGGACCTCCTGAAGTTTGATTTCCACTACCATCAATATTTGTTGATAATGGAGATCCTCCTGCCAAATAATTTACAGTAAAAGGAG
>CAZJXE010000415.1:0-1021 GCA_964549835.1 uncultured Weeksellaceae bacterium | reverse complement strand
AACTGAGCTACCAGGTCTAATAAATCGGCTGCAAATATATTACTTTTCTTTTCTATAATTAAGACTTTTAATTAAATTTTAAAGATCTAAAATCAAAATATTTTAAAAAAATAATAATTTATATTTGAGTAATTTTTTTTAACGAAATGCAGAATATATATCTAGTAGGATTTATGGGTAGTGGAAAAACTACTATTGGAAAAAAACTTTCCAAAAATCTAAATCTTAAATTTTTAGATACTGATAAAATCATTGAAAAAAAAAATTCAATGTCTATAAATCAAATCTTTAATATTAAAGGTGAAAAGTATTTTAGAAATGAAGAAAAAAAGATATTTAAAGAATTAGATAATCACAAAAAAACTATAATATCAACTGGAGGAGGTTTTATCTCAAGTCAGAATATGCTTAATTTGATAAATAAAAACAATTTTACAATATATTTAAAATACGAATTAGATTCTCTATATAAAAGGCTATTGAATGATAAAAAAAACCGTCCTCTAATTAAAAAATTAACAAAAATTGAACTAAAAAAATATACAGAAATGCTCTTGTCATCTAGAGAAAAAATTTATAGCAAATGTAAAGTTGTTATTGAATGTAAAAATTTAAATAACAATGAAATATTAAGACAGATAAACTCCACTATTTTTATTAGATAAATCAACCCTAATATACTCCTTTAGCGTAGTTGATAATGACAAACCAACATATTTTGCCTTTATTGGATATGAATTATGATCTCTATTAACTAATACCATAATAGCCATTTTCTTTAATGTACTATTTAAAAAAGGTTTTGATGCATACATTAATGTCCTACCAGAATGTAATACATCATCAATTAATATTACAGATTTATTTTTGTATTCATCTTCATTCAAAGATAATTTAATATCATTTAAAGATTCATCACTATTAAAAGAAATTTTAGAAAGAATTGTTTTAAAATGAGATATTTTTGATAAATGTGATTTTACTGATTGGGCAATTAAAAAACCTTTTTCACCAATTCCAA
>CAZJXE010000414.1:0-1024 GCA_964549835.1 uncultured Weeksellaceae bacterium | reverse complement strand
TAATTTATGTTAATCCAGAAGGGCCAAATGGTAAGCCAGACCCAATTGCCTCAGCTAGAGATATTAGAGAGACTTTTGCAAGGATGGCAATGAATGATGAAGAGACTGTTGCATTAATTGCTGGTGGACATACTTTTGGTAAGACCCATGGAGCTGGAGACCCTGAACATGTTGGAGCTGAGCCAGAAGGAGCTTCAATAGAAGAAATGGGATTTGGATGGAAAAATTCATATAAGTCTGGTAAAGGAATTGATACAATTACAAGTGGCCTTGAAGGTGCATGGACACCCACTCCAATTAAATGGGATAATAGCTATTATGATACTCTTTTTGGCTATGAATGGGAATTAGTAAAAAGTCCTGCAGGCGCACAACAATGGGCTCCAAAAAATTCAGGTGGAGCAAATAGTGTTCCAGACGCTCATCACCCTACAAAACGACATGCCCCAATGATGGCAACTACTGATCTAGCATTAATAAAAGATCCTGAGTATTTAAAAATTTCAAAAAGATTTCATCAAAACTTAGAAGAATTTGAAGAAGCCTTTGCTAAAGCATGGTATAAATTAACTCATAGAGACATGGGTCCAATTTCTAGATATCTTGGTCCTGAAGTTCCAAATCAAGAATTAATATGGCAAGACCCAATTCCAAAAATAGACTACGATTTAGTTGAAACTAATGATATTAACGACTTAAAAAAATTGATTAGAGATTCTGATTTAAATAATTCAGAATTGATTTCTACAGCTTGGGCATCTGCCTCAACATTTAGATGTACAGATAAGAGAGGAGGTGCTAATGGAGCTAGGATTGCTCTTGAGCCTCAAATTAACTGGGAAGTTAATCAGCCTAAAAAACTTAAAAGAGCTATTGAAAAACTAAATAGTATTAAAGACAACTTTAATTCTAATGAAAATAAAAAAATTTCTTTAGCTGATCTAATTGTTTTAGGTGGATATGTTGCAATTGAAGATGCAATTAAAAAAACAGGATTAAATAAAGAGATTGAATTTAAACCCGG
>CAZJXE010000413.1:0-1026 GCA_964549835.1 uncultured Weeksellaceae bacterium | reverse complement strand
GCTCAGAGGGTAGTAATACACGGCAAAAAAGATGTTATGGGTGTAATGGGAAGCAAACCGATTCACCTGATGAGTGCCGCAGACAGAAAAAAGGTCCCAACAACTAAAGACTATTTTATTGATACCGGATTGGATAAAAAGGCTTTAGAAAAATTAATTGGGATAGGAGATACAATTACTAGAGAAAGAAAAATGATTGAAATGGGAGATTGTTTAAACTGCAAATCTTTGGACAATAGAGTTTCTGTTTTTATTTTGATAGAAATGCTAAAAAAAATAACAAAAACACCTCCTTATGATATTTATGCTGTTTTTACTGTCCAAGAAGAGATAGGTATTAGAGGCGCAAACGTTTCTTCAATGCAAATTAATCCCGACTTCGGCTTTGGCTTAGACACAACAATTGCTTGGGACACCCCAGGATCAACAAAGCAAGAACAGGTATCAGCTCTTGGTGAGGGCGCATGTATTAAGGTGATGGATTCATCAACGGTGTGTGACTATAGAATGGTTGCATACATGAAAGAAGTTGCGAAAAAAAACAAAATCAAAACACAGCTCGAGATACTTCCGGCGGGAGGAACAGACACATCAGGAATTCAAAGAATGAACCCCGGAGGGTCAATTGCCGGGGCTGTTTCAATTCCAACAAGACACATTCATCAGGTTATAGAGATGGTTAACAAAAATGATGTTAAAAATAGCATTGACTTGCTAAAAGCTTGTGTTGAGAATCTTGATTCTTATGATTGGAGTTTCTAAAACTTATAAGTAAGAGGAGAACTGGTTTAAAAAACGAAGGTCATTTTCATAAAAAAGACGAATATCATCAATTTTATATTTAAGCATAGCTATTCGCTCTATACCCATTCCAAAAGCAAAACCTGTAAAGCTTTTTGAATCAATATTGCAATTTTCTAAAACATTTGGATCAACCATTCCACAGCCAAGAATTTCTAGCCAACCTGTTCCTTTAGTAATTCGATAGTCGGCTTCAGTTTTAAGCCCCCAATAAACATCAACTTC
>CAZJXE010000412.1:0-1029 GCA_964549835.1 uncultured Weeksellaceae bacterium | reverse complement strand
ACTGTAAATCCCACTACAGATACTCCAGAAAGGTTTTTAGAATATATTGAAGAAATGAGACAGAATAATATTATGATTGATCTCAATAACTGGGATTTTGTAACTGGAGAAAAAGATGAGATCTATGAAATAGCTAAATCTTATTTCGTGAATGTCAGTCCAGACTCATTAGCTCCTGGTGGGTTTTTGCATTCTGAATACTTTGTATTAGTAGACAAAGAAGGTAGAGTAAGATCTGGAATTGATAAAGCGGGTAATGTTCTTGGTGTTTATGACGGAACTAATGATGCTCAAATGAAAGATTTAGTGAACGATGTTAAAGTATTAATGGCTGAGTATAAAAGGCCAAAAAAAACTAAAAGAAAATGGTAATAAGATTTTTTGTTTTAATAGTATTGTTTTTCATTTCAGCTGTAGAGACATTTGCGCAGTGCGCCATGTGCAAGGCTGTTGTTGAGGCAAATCTTGAGGCAGGAGGCACAAAAGGGGCAGGGCTTAATGATGGGATTCTTTTTTTAATGTCTATGCCATACTTAGCATTTTTTTTATTTTGCTTATTATTCTATTTTCAAAATAAAAAGAAAAAAGCTTTAAATTAATTCTTTTGATTTCTTCTTTAAAATACTATAGCCAGCTTTTAAAGTTAAGGCTATCTCTTACTGTTGTTATATCAGCTACAGCAGGATATTTAATTGGGGTCCAAGATTTCATTTTACAAGAGTTAGTATTACTCATTCTTGGTGGTTTTTTTGTAACTGGTTCTGCTAATGGATTCAATCAAGTATTAGAAAAAGAATATGATGCCGTGATGGAGAGAACACATTTAAGACCACTGCCTCAAAAAAAATTAAAAACTTTAAATGCAATTTTATTTTCTTTTATTATTGGTGTAATTGGACTTTATTGTTTAAGTTTAATTAAACCTCATGGAAGTTTTTACGGTTATCTTTCAAAATCATCTGCTTTTGGTCTACTATCATTAATGATTTATGTGCTTTCCTATACACCGCTAAAAAGAATGTCAACTGT
>CAZJXE010000411.1:0-1030 GCA_964549835.1 uncultured Weeksellaceae bacterium | reverse complement strand
CTAATAATTTTTTTGCTTTTTCAACAGATGCTAAATTTGCAAACGGTTCTTTTAACGCTTCTTTATATGCAAATACATCACTAATCATATTTGCAACATCATTTATTGATATATTTATACCACTACCAATATTAATTACTTCTCCTTTTCCGACTTTTAAAGCATTAGAAGCAAGTATATTAGCTTTTACCACATCCCCAACATATGTAAAATCCCTTCTTTGATTCCCGTCCCCGTTAATTGTTAGAGGTTGATTTTTATGTAGTTGATTTAAAAAAATTCCAATTACAGTAGCATATGCACCGCCCAAATTTTGGTTTTCTCCGTAAACATTAAAGTATCTTAATGAAACTGTTTCAATATTATAAGTTTCAGAAAACATTTTACAAACTACTTCTCCATAATATTTTTGTGCTGCATAAGGCGAAATGGGATTAATTGGATCATTTTCTTTAGAAGGTAATTTATCAGTTGGACCATATACAGAAGAAGAAGCGCTATAAATAAATCTTCTAACACTGGCGTCAACACATGCCGAAAGCATATTAATGAGACCTATAGTATTATTTTTTTCATAATTAATTGGGTCTTTTATTGACGGTTGGACTCTTGCTCTTGCTGCACAATGAAAAACAGTATCGACTCCTTTGAGAAATTCATTCAATTTTATTATGTTTGCAGTTTTTGAAATATCATATTTATGAAAAATTGCTTTATTATTGCAATTTTCTTTTTTGCCAGAGGAAAGATCGTCAAATATATGTACTTCATGACCTTCTTCTATTAGCGAATTAACTAAATTGCTGCCTATAAATCCAGCACCACCAGTAACTACATATTTCATAATTATGCAAATATATACTTTTCACATGAGTTATGATATAAGAATGTTAAAAAATGGGGTAATAAGCACAAAGTTTGTTTTTTTGATATAAAGGTTTGTTTTTTTGATATAAATACGTGAACTTTTGTCTGAGGATACTCGCGTGTATCCTGAGTTAATATATTAATATATGAAGATAACCGAGAA
>CAZJXE010000410.1:0-1031 GCA_964549835.1 uncultured Weeksellaceae bacterium | reverse complement strand
TGAATCAGTACAACCGTATGAACAATAAATACAACTTCCATCATCAACATTAGCAGTTGAGGAATAGTTAAGAGCTAGAGGGTCTGTACATCCATATATAGGATAAATACATGACCCATCATCAGCAGTTGCAAGTGGATCATAATTAAGTGCTGTTGAATCAGTACAACCAAAAATATCATAGTAACAAGAACCATCATCTACCTGAGCTGCTGGATTAAAGTTTAATGCTGTACTATCAGTACACCCATTAATTAGAGGTAATGAAATATTTACATTATCTATCCAAACATAATTTAAAGTTGTTGGGTTATTTGCACTACTACCAAATTTATTTACTGACTCAAATGTTATATAATGACTAGATCCAGCATAAGCACTTAAGTCGTACGAAAGCTGAGTGTTACCTCCGAATGTATATGGTAAATTTGTATTATTATAAGATGTATTACCATAACTATCAGAAATTACATTACCATCAACTTTTATTCTTAACCATGCAAAAGGAGTAGTAAGAAAAGACGAAAACATGTCTGTTTCAAATGAAAGAGTAATAGTATCTGTTAAACTATTATTTGAAAGATCTAAACATAGAGAAGCTGAACTAATATGCTCAGTATTTGAAAATGCTTGTGATTCAGTTATATATGAACCCCAATTATTATTTGTTCCTCCTTCAAATTGAAGACTAACAGTGTCTGCAATTGCATTACTATTATTAAGTGTTACAGCAGCTTCAGAACCAGAAGTATAAGTCCATCCAACAATAGCAAAATTGTTTGACTCAAAATCTTCGCTATAACCTACAGTTTTACATGCATAATATAAACATGATAAACTATCATTAACATTACAATAAGAGCAATAATTTAATGCATATGGATCAGTACATCCTAAATAAGTACATGAGCCATCATCTATAGTTGCTGTTGAATCATAATTATCAGCGAACGGATCAGTACATCCAAAAGCTGGGTATTCAGTAAATCTAACTAAGTCAACTGCCATATCAGATCTAAATGAATTACCAG
>CAZJXE010000409.1:0-1034 GCA_964549835.1 uncultured Weeksellaceae bacterium | reverse complement strand
GGAATTGTTAAGCCTGCACCAATAGCTATTATTAAAGTAGGTATAGTAGCTTTTGCTATTAAAATCCAATTTAATTTATTTTGTTTTAAAACTTTCTTTTTTGAATGAACCTGAATGGTATTATCAGCACCTAATGCATACAAAAATCTTAACCCAAAGAAACCAATAATTGATATAATAATAAGTACTTGACCACTATCAATTGAAGTTAAATTATCAAATAAAAATATCAACATCCCACTAAAAATCATCCCAAAGCTGTTAGTAGCAAAACTCAAAGAAATAGCATGTGATTGATTTTCTTTTAAAGTATTTCTCATAATATATGGCAAAACACTTACCTGAAAACAACTATATAATACACCCCAAAAAATAAATAAAGCAGGAAGAAAATTACTGGCTCCATTTTGGATAGTTAAGACAACTAAAATAGCAACAATTGGGACTCCAATACTTCCTGCAATTAAAAATGGTTTTAAATTTTTACCTTTTATAAAAAAACCTAATGGAAATGCTAATAGCATTACTGCTAAAAATCTATAAGAAATAAAATTTGCAATTTCAGAATCAGTAAAAGAATTAATAGATAGGTATATATTTAAAATTAAAAAAAAAGCTCCACCAACAATTTGAATGAAAAATTGTGCCTTAATTACACTGAGAATATGTGGCTCAAGCCTCATGTAATTTAAAAGTAAATTTTTAAAATTGCTAATCATTTAGTGCTTTAACATTTATAATTATAAGGAAATTAAATAAGAATATTATATATGCAAAAATACCAAAGAAAAGATGGTATATTTACAAAAAAATCAAACTATTATATTAAATAGTGCATCATAAGAAGCATGCTAAAATTATTAGTTAATTTTTAATATTAAACAAATGAAAGCATTTGTATTTCCTGGGCAAGGAGCCCAATTTCCCGGCATGGGTAAAGACCTTTTTGAGGCTTCAACTATTGCAAAAGAAATGTTTAATCAAGCAAATGATATTCTAAAATTTAATATTACAGATATTATGTTTGGAGAAGA
>CAZJXE010000408.1:0-1042 GCA_964549835.1 uncultured Weeksellaceae bacterium | reverse complement strand
ATTTGCATGTTATTTACGTACAATGATCAAAAAGCTTTTTTTATATTTTTTCTGTTTTCTTTTTATATCATCTTGTGTTAAAAAAAGAGATCTTACAAATAATACCGTAGTTGCCCATATTTTATCTCAGCCTGACGGCTTACATCCCTACAACAACAATTCAGTAATGAGATCATATATATTCTCTTACACTCAAAAAACACTCTTAGGCTTAGACCTTAAGTCTCTTGATTATGTGCCAGACTTAATTACTGAACTACCATCATCATCATCTGATAATAAAACATTTTATTTTGAATTAAGAGATGATATAAAATGGGATAATGGAGAGCAATTAACTGGAGAGGATGTTGTGTTTTCTACTAAAATTATGCTTTGTCATCTCACAAATAATTCTCAGATAAGACCAATCTATAATTCGGTAATTAAATCTGTAAAGCTTGACCCCGAAAACCCTCTTAAATTTACTATGACTGCTCAGGATATTAACTGGACAGCTAAAACTATTTTAGGAGGTATATATATTCAGCAAAAAAGTTATTGGGATCCAAATGGTTTATTTGATAATATAACATTTGAACAAATTTTAGCTAGATCGTTTAAAGAAACTGATGAGTTGTCTGACTGGTTTAATAAATTCAATCATGCTGATAATGGCTATAAACCTGAAAACTTGAAAGGATTGGGACCATATTATGTTAGTGAATGGGAACCTAGTCAGTATGTAACCCTAACAAGAAAAGAAAACTGGTGGGGCGCAAATGATTCATCGCTCGATAATAAAGCATATCCAGAAAAAATCATTTTTAAGATAATAAAAGAAGATGCTTCTTCATACTTAGCTTTAAAAAATCAAGAAATTGATGTTACCACAAATATTGGAACAGTTAAATTAATGAAACTAAGAGAAAGAGAATATTTCAATAATAACTATGATTCAGATTTTCTTGATAGGTACGGTATTTCATATATAGGACTAAATATGAACATTTATTGTCAGAAATAATAAAATGATTGAGAGTAATTTTTTCATAATTTTTTA
>CAZJXE010000407.1:0-1045 GCA_964549835.1 uncultured Weeksellaceae bacterium | reverse complement strand
AGATCAATACCTATTTCGCCAATTGCAACAAAATTATTTTTTTCAAGCATATGCTCAACATGTTGAATTTCTTTTTCAATAGAATCTTTTTTAACGCTACAGGGGTGAATACCAATCATTGGAAAGCAATTTTTAGGAAATTGCTGACTGAGCTTTAACATTTGTTTTGTTGTAGATGAATCTATATTAGGCAAGAGCATCTTGGAGACTCCATTATTTATTGCATTTTCAATAACATCTGATATATCATCATCAAATTCTGCAGCAAACAGATGAGTGTGTGTATCTATAAATTCCATTATGCAATATTACTTAATTTCTTTAGTTTTACATTTGTGTCTACCTCACTTAAGATTCTTGTTGTACGGTTTAGCTCAATTGGAGATATAGTTTTAACCACTCCTGTTGTGCGAATACTAAAAACACACAAAAATGCTGAAGTTCACTTTTTAACCAAGAGAGAATATAGTTCTTTAATGGAAAATAATCCATACATAGATAAAATACATTTAATAAATGATTCAGTAGATGAAGTCAAAGATCAACTTTTTAGTGAGAAGTTTGATTATATAATTGATTTGCACAATAATCTAAGATCTCAATTATTAAGAATTTTAAAAGTGCCAATAAAAAAATATTCAAAATCAAATTTTAAAAAATTTATTTATATGATTTTTGGGATCAATCTACTTAAAAATAAACACGTTGTAGATAGGTATATTGGTGCATTAAGTTTTCTTGATTTAAAAAATGATAATAAGGGCTTAGATTATTTTATTGAGGATGGAGCTTTATTTGATTATGATATAAAACAAAATTATATTACTTGGTGTATTGGGGCTTCTAAAATTCAAAAGCAATTATCAGTAAATCAAATATCAACAATAGCTAGTAAATTAAATTTCCCTATTATTTTACTTGGAGGTAGAGATGAAAAAAAGAATGGTGATGAAATTATACAGCTTTCAAAAAGAGATGGAATTTTGAATTTGTGCGGTCAAGTTTCAATTAATCAATCAGCTTATTTAATTAAGCATAGTAACTA
>CAZJXE010000406.1:0-1047 GCA_964549835.1 uncultured Weeksellaceae bacterium | reverse complement strand
GTGCTATATCAATGAGTCAATATGTAAAAGAATTATCAGATAAAGCTCCTTTTTATATTAGTGCATTTCCAAATGCTGGTTTGCCAAATGAAATGGGTGAGTATGATCAAAGTCCTGGCGCAATGGCCAAGCAAATTGAGGATTACATGAAAAGAGATATGGTAAATATAATTGGTGGTTGCTGTGGGACAACTCCTGATCATATAAAAGCTTTTTCTGATTTAACTAATAAATATAATGCTAGAAAAATACCATTAATCACTAAAGATATGAGATTAAGTGGTTTGGAGGCAATAACTATAAATACAGCCAGTAACTTTATTAATATTGGAGAAAGAACAAACGTAACTGGATCGTTAAAATTTAAAAGGTTAATAAAAGAAAATAATTATGAAGAAGCATTAACTATTGCTTTAAACCAGGTTGAAGGTGGAGCTCAAGTAATTGATGTAAATATGGATGATGGAATGCTTGATGGAAAAGAATGTATGGTAAATTTTTTAAATTTAGTTGCATCAGATCCAGATATTTCTAGAGTCCCAATCATGATTGATTCATCTAAATGGGATATAATTGAAGAAGGTTTAAAGTGTGTTCAAGGAAAAGGAATTGTTAATTCTATTTCATTAAAAGAAGGCGAAGATGAATTTATAAGGCAAGCAAAAACAATTAAAAGATATGGAGCTTCAGTCGTTATAATGGCTTTTGATGAACAAGGGCAAGCAGTAAATTATGAAGACAAAATTAGAATATGTAAAAGAGCATATGATATTTTAACTAAAAAAGTGTTTTTCCCTGCAGAAGATATAATTTTTGATCCAAATATTTTGACTGTAGCTACCGGTATTGAAGAGCATAATAATTATGCAGTTGATTTTTTTAAAGCTACAAAATGGATTAAAGAAAATCTTCCCTATGCTAAAGTAAGTGGGGGAGTAAGTAATGTATCTTTTTCATTTAGAGGAAATAATGTTGTAAGAGAAGCAATGCACTCAGCCTTTTTATTTCATGCAATAAATAACGGTTTAGATATGGGGATTGTTAATG
>CAZJXE010000405.1:0-1047 GCA_964549835.1 uncultured Weeksellaceae bacterium | reverse complement strand
CCTCTGATACTTCATTGATTTCAGAGTTCAACATAACATTCTCAAATTCACCTACTGTGGCACCCTTTGGGAGCCATTCAAGATTTCCACCATTTGAGCCGGAGCCAGGATCTTCAGAAAATTCTTCAGCAATCAATGCGAAGTCTTCGCCTGCAAGAACACGTTCTCGTAAAACTTCTGCTTCTGCCTTTGTGGCATCTACATCTCTTATAGCTGAGGGTATCAATAAAACATGTCTTGTCTCCCATTGCTCTTCAAACTTTACAAGCGGACCTCTTTTTTCTTCAAGCTTAAGAAGGTGGAATCCTGATCCTGTCTTTATGGGCTTTGAAACGAACCCAAGTGACTGATTCCTTATTGCATCAGCGAAAACTGAAGGCATTTCATTAATTTTCCTCCAAGGCATGAAGCCACCCTGTGATTTATTTTGATTTATTGAGTTTTCTTCAACAAGAGTTTCAAAATCTACTCCCTCTTCGAGCCTTAATAGGATAGTCTCAGCTGCTTCTAGAGAGCTTACTTGTATTTGTCTTACAAGTAATTCAGGTGTCAATTGAGCAATAGCTTCCTCTGTAGCTAAAAAGCCCTCAATTTCCTGTGCAGTAATATTTATAGAACCACTAACAATTCCTCTTTGCACTCTTTGTATTATCATGTCTCTTCTTATTTCTTCTCTTAATTTTTCATAGCTTTGGCCGGAAGCTTCATAATCACTTATAAATTGTTCAATATTTACACCATTATTTGCAGCGATTGTGATGAATGTTTGATTTAGTTCGCCATCACTTATTCTTATTCCAAACTCTTCTCCTCTTTGAAGTTGAAGCTCTTGAATAATAAGTTGTTCTTGAACTTCATCAAGCAGGGCCTCAGTAGGAGGAAGCTGCATACCTTGTTCTATGGATCTCAATTTTGTGGTTTGAACTAGGTCTCTAATTTGAGACTCCATTACCACACCTTCATCAACAATAATTGCAACTCGATCAAGCACCTCAATCTTTGCAAACGAAAAAGCAGACATAAGGATTGTGATTTGTATAAGTAATA
>CAZJXE010000404.1:0-1051 GCA_964549835.1 uncultured Weeksellaceae bacterium | reverse complement strand
AGACATCGAGAAATTTTTTTAACAGGTTATTTTCTTTATGGCTTATTAGTTTTTTTTGCGGAAACAAATGAGTACTTGAGTACTGGCGAAAATTTAAGTTTATTTGTTGGTTTTCTGTGGTTAATTCAAGCTGTTTTGTCTTTACCTTTAAAAGCAAAGTATGATAGTCTTACAGTTAAAAAAGATAGAATAAAGATATGTATTTGTTTATCACTTATAAATTTGACAGGTGTTCTGGTTCCTGATATTTCTCCTGCTCCAGATGTTACATTTTATATACATTTGATTATGACAATTTTACCTCTTCTTGTTGTTGCTCTTCTTGCAAGTGGAAAAATTGAAATGGAGACAAATTAAAAATTAGTTTTTTCTAATTTAAATTTAGATAATCGAAAATTTATTTTTGATTTTGTGATTTAAATCTTGTGCTTATTGATGTCTTTTGATGTTTTGTTTTTCTTCCTTTTACTCTTTTTCTCCATAATCTAAATGATGATTCTTTTAAATTAGAGCGCATTATTTTTCTAACATCATTTTCTTTTATTTTAAATTGTTTTTCTATTGCTTCAAACGGAGTTCTATCTTCCCACGCCATTTCAATAATTCTATCAATATCATTTTCACTAAATTCCATAGTTTAGGAATCACCTTCTTTAATAAAAATTCCATCTTCCATTCTTCCCTTCCTGTCTTTTATATCATCCCATGCATTCATTAAGCACTCTTCAATTGTAACATTGTTTCTCTCAGCAATATTAATTAGAACTACTATCATATCACCTATATCATCTTTTACATCTTTGCCCTTACAGATACTATCACTTAGTTCTCCAGCTTCTTGTATTAGTTTGCAAAATTGATCCTTGTCGCTCGCTCCATCAATAAGATTTCTGTCTCGATGCCATTGAGCTACTTTATTTATTAATTCATTCATTTTTATTGTCTTTATATCTAGCAAATATACTTAGTTTTATCTTTTAAATATAAATTTTAGATGTTTTTTTAATTATATATTATAAATTTGTATAATTTCTAAAAAAAAATATAAATG
>CAZJXE010000403.1:0-1054 GCA_964549835.1 uncultured Weeksellaceae bacterium | reverse complement strand
TTGCATATGAAACAGCCTCAAAAGTACTTTTTCTAAATTTTCCTTCCCAACTTTCGGCATAAACTAGTATAGACATTTTCTTTTTTTTATTAGGTTAAATAACTTTAGCTACATTATGAAGCTCATTAATTAATTCTGACACATTATTTTCATCGATCATTTTACAATCTCCTTTTAATGGTGGCTTTTCAAAAGAAACAGATTGGGTTAAAATTTTATTTCCCGTAGGCTCAATAACTTCTAAAGGTTTTGATCGGGCAGTCATTATACCACGCATATTAGGAATTTTTAATTCACTTTCCTCAACTAATCCTTTTTGACCTCCAATAATTAGTGGCAATTTAGATTCTATATTTTCTATTCCACCATCAATTTCTCGCGTCAGTAAAACGGTATCATTATTGAAAGACATACCGTTACATGAATTAACAAAGGGAAGATTTAGCATATCTGCTATCATAGCTGGTACAGCACCTGAATTATAGTCACTAGATTCTTTTCCAGCTATTATAAGATCATAAGATGATGACTCAAAATGATTTGCAATTTCTTTTGCCGTAGAATAGCTATCTTTAGGTTTAAGGTTAATTCTAATTGCATTATCAGCGCCAATTGCTAATGCTTTTCTAAGAATAGGTTCTACAGATGCATCTCCAACAGATATTACAGTAATTGAAGCTTGATTACTTTCTTTAATCATTACTGCCTTTGTTAATCCAAATTCATCGTATGGATTAATAACAAATTGAATCCCATTGTTATCAAACTGAGTATTGTTTTCAATAAAATTAATCTTTGAAGTTGTATCTGGAACACTGCTAATACAAACTAGTATTTTCATTTTTCTATCTTTAATTATTTCTTAAACAAATCTAAATAAATACATTAACTTAATCTGGATTTTTTTAGTTAAAATATTAAAAAATTACTAGAGTTGATCATTTATAATATTTTGTTATTAAGGATATGTTATTCAACAAAAAGATTATTTTTGCACTCGAAATAAAAACACAAAACAAAAAAAATAAATATCATGGAAATTATTGTATCATAT
>CAZJXE010000402.1:0-1055 GCA_964549835.1 uncultured Weeksellaceae bacterium | reverse complement strand
TGTGGCCCGACTTTGGAAAAGAAGATTTGTATAAAGCTATAATTAGTTATCAAAACAGAGAAAGAAGATTTGGAAAAACTAGTGAACAAGTTAAATAATATACAAAACCTTGTAAAGGATTTGACCCAGGTAGCTAAACTTTTGGTTTTGGTATTCATTTTTTTATTTTCCGAATCCACATATTCACAAAATAACGTTGAGAGATATAATATTGGTGAAATTGAAGTTTCTGGTAATACATCATTTAGTCCTCTTACAATTATTACATTTTCTGGATTGAGAGAAGGTGACGCAATAAGTATCCCAGGTGAAAAACTTAGTAATGCAATAAAAAAATTATGGGGATCTAACCTGTTCAGCTCCGTTAACGTTTATAAAACAAAAATTGAAGATGGTGTAATTAATCTAGAGATTGAACTTTATGACCTCCCTGAACTTACTGTGCTTGAAATTTCGGGTGTCAAAAAAAGAAAGAAAGAAGAAATTATTAAGGAAAACAAACTTCAAAGTGGAGTTAAGGTCACAGAAAACCTTATTACTACTACCAAAAATTATCTTGAAAACAAATACAGAAAAAAAGGTTTTTTCAATGCTAAGGTTATAATTAATACCGAAAAAGTTGTCGATTCTACTAATAAATCTAAAGTTAAAATGACATTAGATATTGTAAAAGGAAGCAAGCTTAAGGTCAATGAAATAAAGTTTAACGGTATTAATCAGCTAAAATCTAAAACGCTTGAAAAAGCAATGAAAAATACCAAAAGAAAAAAGTTTTACAGACTATTTAAAAGATCGAAATATGTACCTGAAGATTTTAAAGAAGATTTACTAAGTCTTGTTGACAAGTATAAAGAAAATGGATTTAGAGATGCTAGAATAGTTTCCGATACGATTGAAAATAATAATGAAAGCATTGATATTTCAATAGATCTCATCGAAGGCTCTAAATATACTTTTGGAAAAATTGATTATTTAGGAAATAGTGTATATACAGACAAACAATTAAATCAAATTTTAAGTATCAAAGAAGGTGATACTTATAACGGAGTTGAACT
>CAZJXE010000401.1:0-1062 GCA_964549835.1 uncultured Weeksellaceae bacterium | reverse complement strand
AACCACCAGTAACAACAGTTATTTGTTCTATTCCAGATGTTGGAACTCCAATAGCCCCTCTAACTTTTATTCCATCAACGTAATATGAAGTTGCATTTTCTCTAGAACCTCTCATATTAACGGCATCACCTTCATCTTTTTGATAGATTCCCGCAGTAGTTGAAGCTACTGAGGCAACACTTCTAGTAGGAAGCGCAACAATCTCCTCAGCAGTTTTTGTTTCTCCTGATAAATTATCTTGATCTAAAAGTGGTTTTTTATATTCAATAATTTTTATTTCACCTAGTGCAACTCCCTCTTGTAGTTTTAAATCCTGAAAAGTTATTTTATTTGATGAAATAATAACTCCAGTTATTTCGACTGTCTGATAACCAACAAATGTTGCTTTAACATTATAATTTCCAGGCTCAATAGGCTTGATTGTATATTTTCCATCAAAATCAGTAGTTGTTCCTGCTAACTGATTACCACCTTTTTCAATAACTACATTAGCAAAAGGAATTGGTTCCCCTGTCATTAAATCTGAAATTACCCCCTTAAGAGTTCCTGTTTGTGCAAAAGCTAAAGTAGAAAAACAAACTAATGCAACTATTGAATAAATTTTTCTCAACATAATATAATGTTTCGTTTAATATATAATTAACATAATTTTAAAGTTCGTAAAGATATTAAAAAACATTAAAAAAGCTCAAGATTCAACCATTTCTTTTTCTTAAATTGCACAGATGAAAAAGGTTAAAATTATATTCATTTTTATTGTTTTTTTCTTCTCTTGTGGAGATAATAATAATTACATACAAAACATCTACGTTGATATTGAAATAGATTTAAGCTTACCACAATTTAGCGAACTAAATACTGTGGGAAATAGCATGTTTATTGAAGGTGGAAATAAAGGCATCATCATATATCGTCATTCAAACTATGAATACAAAATATATGATAGAAACTGTAGCTATGAACCCAATCTTGAATGCTCATACATAGATTCAGTAAACTCTATTATAGCATTTTGCGGATGCTGTTCTTCAGCATTTCTTTTAGATCAAAATGGAGGAGCGG
>CAZJXE010000400.1:0-1062 GCA_964549835.1 uncultured Weeksellaceae bacterium | reverse complement strand
CCGGTGATTATTGGGAAGGTATGTTTTGGTTAAATGGCTCAGGTTCATTTACACAACCGATTGTTGTTGATGTTTATGGAGGAAATAATAGGCCTGTTATAAATGGATTTGGTTATCAAGCAGCTATTTTAATTTTTAATGATCAGCACATTCATATTAATGGTTTGGAGCTCTACAATTCGTCTTATCATCTTGATTCCGCAGCGGCTACAACAATTTCAGCACAAACACCAAGCTTGTTTTCATATGGCCCTAACAACACATGGACTAATGTCTTCACTGCCTGCGAAATAGGTGACGGTAACAATGGGGCTTTACAAACATTTGTTATAAATGTGACAAACCTTCCTCCACAAGGTGCCAATTATAGAGTAGTAAGAACAGTAGCTAACCAAAATTGGTATAATGCTCCAGCACAACCCTTATCATTAGGCCTAAATACAATAAATGTAAATGCAGTAAGCTTTGATAGAACTGTAAAATTTCAATTTTCAAGTGGAGACGTCGAATTTGATGCAGTCACACAAAATGGCAATATTATTTATGGGGGTACAGTTAAGAAGTTGCCTGGATTTGGTGGAATCGAAAATTCTTGGGGTTCGGGTAAGAATGTTCGTTTTGGTATTAAAGTTGTTGCATCAACACAAGAGCTAGAAAACTTTTCTTTTAATAATCTTTATATTCATGATATTTATCCAACTCCAGAACTACTTAATAACATTCACTTAGGTTATGGAATAAAGCTAGAAACCCAATCTGATGCTGTTGCTGGACTAATCAATACTATATCTAATGTAAAAATAATCAACACCACAATATCAGAGACTGGACATTATGGTCTATGGATCAAATCTTTAGGTCTTGTTGGTATTGATTCTGTAAAGAACAATCAAATTTTGGTTGAGAATTGTGTGTTTGAACATACTGGAGGTGCTGGGTTTGTACCTAACAAGAGTAAAAATGTTCTTGTCCAAGATTGCATATTCAATCACACAGGTTCTTCGTTAGATAATAGAATGTGGAAAAGAGGAAGTGGTATGTGGCCTTTTGATTGTAAAAATG
>CAZJXE010000399.1:0-1064 GCA_964549835.1 uncultured Weeksellaceae bacterium | reverse complement strand
TAACTTTTGCCTCAAGAGATGTTTTTGTTACTGCAGCATGTCATATTAAAAGAGGTGGTACCTTAGAGTTAATTGGCAAAGAAGTTGATGACTTTAGGGTTAAAAAAAATCTTCTAATGCCTGTTATAGATGCAAATATTATTAAAGGAGTCATAACTTATATTGATAACTATGGAAATGCAATAACTAATATTGATCTAACTACATTTGAAAAAAATAGAAGAAGCAGAAATTTTTCTATACTTTTTGGAAGAGAAGATGAAGAAATTAAGAAAATTTCAACTAAGTATAAAGAAGTAGAAATTGCCGAAAAATTAGCCATATTTAACAGTAATAATTATCTACAAATTTCTATAAACCAAGGAAGTGCAAATACGCTGCTAGGGTTAAACTTTTTTGACATAATAAGAATTGAATTTAAATGATAGCAATCTTTAAAAAAGAAATATTATTGTTTACAAAAAATAAGTTTGGTTTATTGACCATTTGTTTCCTTCTATTACTTTATAGCTTAATTCTTTTTACAAATCTTTTTAATTTAAACATTTTAGAAAGTGGTTATGCAGATTTTGGAACATTCTTTAATCTATCACCTATTATATTTTTACTATACATACCTGCTGTAGCAATGAAATCATTTTCAGAAGAATTTAAGAATGATACAATTGATATACTTGTTTCAAAACCTATCTCGAAATTTGAGTTAGTTATAGGAAAGTTTCTTGCTATATATTTCATTATTTTTATTTCTATAGTACCAACATTAGTATATCCTACAACGATATATTTTATTGGTGAAAGTTTAGGTAATTTAGATATTGGTTCTGTAATAGGTTCATATATAGGATTATTATTTTTATGTCTTGCTTTTACATCTATATCAATTTTCTCATCATCTTTGTCTAAAAATCAATTAAACTCATTTATTATTGGTGTTATATTAAATCTATTTTTCTTCTATGGATTTGATATAATAAGTCAATTATTTGATAATGGTCAAATAAGTTTGATAATACAGAATATTGGAGTGTTTAAACATTATGAATTATTAAGTAAAGGGTTAG
>CAZJXE010000398.1:0-1068 GCA_964549835.1 uncultured Weeksellaceae bacterium | reverse complement strand
TTTTAATGTAAGGAGATATAAGTACAACGAAGATAGATATAAATATTGTTACAAAACCAATTTGTCCGTAAATACTATTATATTGTATAACAGTTGCCACAGCTTCATTTGAAATATCTGGATATCCCATAAACCAATCAGTTAGTTCAGATAACCAATTACTTTCTCCAGTATTTCCACTTGTAGTTAATTTTGCAATTTGACCAGATATATAATGAGCAAATGTTGATGAAATAAACCAAACTCCCATCATGAATGCAGCGATTTTTTTCGGTGATAGTTCAGTTACCTTAGATAATCCAATTGGAGACAAAAACAATTCTCCAGTTGTAATTAAAAAATATCCTAAGAAAACAAAAACAAAAGGTACTTTTCCATTCTCACCTATAAAATGAGCAGTTGCTGCAAAAATTAAAAAACCAAGACCAAGTTGAAAAATTCCTAAAGCAAATTTCATTGGCGTATTTGGATTGCGTTTCATGTCTCCAAGTTTGGTCCATAACCAACTAAAAGGAATGGCTAGAAGAACAATGTATGCAGGATTAATAGCATTTGTTTGTGAAGCATTCATTCCAACTAGATTAACACATTTATCAGCCCATACAGTTATTGAGCTTCCTGCTTGCTCAAAACAAGCCCAAAATATTGTACAGAATACTGCTAAAATCATAATTGCAATTAATCTGTCCCCACTTTGATGATCTTTTTTGACAACTTTATAGTCAAAAATTATATACCCAACATAGGCTAAAACGGCTAAACCAACTATAGTAAGAACATTGCCAAGTACCTGAGAATCCTTATCAAGAACAATTAAATATGCAAAAATAGGAACCAATAAAAATCCAAGACCATAAATTAGATTTGTAATTGACATTCCCGATATTTTTTTATTTACATATTCTACTGGCTGTAAACCTTTATCTCCAAGCACATTTGCCTGTATTCCTTTCCAGAAAACAACTAAGCCAGCCAGCATTCCAATTCCAGCTGCACCAAATCCATAATGCCACCCATAAACTTCACCTAAATATCCACAAAATAGTGGAGCAATCATAGCTCCAAGAT
>CAZJXE010000397.1:0-1069 GCA_964549835.1 uncultured Weeksellaceae bacterium | reverse complement strand
TTTGCGCTGGTGGTTCAGATGGTATTGCTGTAGCCTCTGGTGCTGGAGGAACTCCTCCTTACTCTTATGAGTGGTTTGATAATAGTTTTGTAAGTTTTAGTACTAATGATACAGCTTTTAATTTAAGTGCCGGAAGTTACTACTGTGAGGTTACTGATGCTAATGGTTGTGATACTTTCTCAACAGTTCAGGTTATTGCTCCTCAGACAGCTTTGAGTGGATCTCCACAGGTTTATGGAGTTGCATGTAAGGGAGACAGTACTGGTATGATTGTTGGAGACGCAACTGGAAGTTGGGCTCCATATAAATACTATTGGATCGACAATACTGGAGACACTTTACAATCAACTTCATTTATTACTGGTAGAGATACTTTAGCTAATTTATCTGCTGGAGTTTATAATTTACATGTTTATGATGCCCAAGATTGTTTTGTTTCATATGGTTTAACAGTTGGTGAGCCAGCTACAAGTTTATCTATTGACAGCATATCTGTTGTTCAGACCATTGCATGCTATGGTGAGAGTGATGGTAGTGCTAGAATGTATGTTAGTGGAGGTATGCCTAATTATACATACTTATGGGATAGTGGTGAGACGGGTTTAATTGCCCAAAATTTATCTTCAGGTTATCGTCATGTTTCTTTGACTGATGACTGGGGTTGTATGGTTACAGATAGTATTTATATTTCTGAGAACCCAGAGATACAACCGACAGTAAGCCTAGTACAGACTGTAAGTTGTTATGGTAATACAGATGGTATTGTGAGTGTTAGTTCAGTTGGAGGCGTTGGTGCACATACTTTCTTTTGGAGTACTGATCCAGTTGGTCATACTAATAATCCTGATACGGTATCTGGATTAGCTGAAGGAAGTTACTATGTAACTACTCAGGATGCATTAGGTTGTGAAGTGCTAGATAGTATTTACGTTTCTGAGCCTGATCCTTTAACAATGCAAGCTTCAGCTCTTGCTTGGATATCATGCTTTGGTGCTGATGATGGTTTAGCTTATGCTACAGCACAAGGAGGTAATACTCCATATACATTTACTTGGTCTTCTAATAATCA
>CAZJXE010000396.1:0-1073 GCA_964549835.1 uncultured Weeksellaceae bacterium | reverse complement strand
ATCAAATCTTTTTCTTTAAGTCCTTCTAATTTATTTGCTCTCTTCGCACATTTATCTGGTAGGTCTTGTTTCGTTTTAGATACTGATTGTTTAACAAGTGCTTGACCTTTACCAGGTCGATAATTGTAATAACTATCTCCTAAGTTAACCCATAGAGTTCCATCATCAGTAAGAACATTTCGCACCTCTCTGAATACAGATACTAACTGTTCTATGAACTCATCAGGTGTTTGTTCTTGTCCGATTTGTTTATCTTCTCCACCATAATCACGAAGTCCATAATAGGGTGGGGATGTAATACAAGTTCTTGCTTGCTCATCAAACTCTTTGAGTGTCTCTCGACAATCTCCAAATAAAATTGTGTCTCTCATCGTTTTAAAAATTCATTCAAAATCCAACTACTACTATTCATTTTGTCATCGCCACCAACACCCCACTCAAAGATAACTCTTTCATCATCTTGAAATTTAAGATACTCAGGCACATTTGTGTTAACTCTGTCTCCACCATTACAGAATATCACTCTATCGTACATTTGTAAACACTTGTAGATTGCCATATTAGATGAGTTGTCCGTATCATCATAAGTGATCGTCAAGTTAACTGGTTTGAGTTCTTTGACTATTAATCTTCTCTCTTCCATTGGTAGGAAATATTTTCCTTTCTTACGAATTAACCACTCATCAGAATTTAATCCCACACATAAAGGTGTATGTGGATATAATTCTTTTGCATTTTTGAAGTAAGCAATGTGACCACTATGTATCGGGTCAAATCCACCTGTGACTAATACTATCGTACTCATCGTGTAATTACTGTTGTTGCTGCTTGACCTTGATTGAATATTGTATCAACAACTGCCTCGACTTTCTTAGCAGTTGAGATACCAACATTAGAGTAAACTGGTACACATACAAGTCCGAATACTTTGTCCTCTGCACCCTTACGAATAACTCTACCGATTGTCTGACTTATGCCTATGTAGTCCATATTACGCATAAACAATACTGCTTCAAGACCATTGACATTGATACCCTCTGAGAGTATGCTATGATGAAGAACTACAAATCTCT
>CAZJXE010000395.1:0-1075 GCA_964549835.1 uncultured Weeksellaceae bacterium | reverse complement strand
ATAAAATCAACATTTATTTTTTGTAGATCAATTGGATAATGAGCCATAGTTTGAACAGTATCACAATGAAATATTGCATTATATTTTTTACATAAATCTCCAATTTCAATAATTGGTTGAATTGTGCCTATTTCATTATTTGCATGCATAATTGAAACAAATGTTCTAGGATTATTTTTTAATAAATCCTCAAGATGAATTAAATCAATTTTACCATTATTATCAAGTTTAATATAATTTAAAACAATTTTCTTTTTATCACTTAGTTCTTCAAGAGGATAAATAACAGCCTTGTGAGAAATTGAAGAAGTTATAGCATGAGAAATATTATTATCTAAAATTCCACGTCTAATAGCCATATTATCTGCCTCAGTTCCTCCGGAAGTGAAAAAAATATTTCCTGGAGATGTATTTAAGTAGTTAGAAACTGTTTTTCTGGCATTTTCTACTAAAATTCTAGATTTTCTACCACCATGATGAATTGAAGAGGGATTTGCATAATCAGACTTCATTAGTTCTGCCATATAGTCAATTACTTCAGGTGCAATTTGCGTGGTAGCAGCATTATCTAAATATACGCGCATTATATTATTTTATTTATTTGATCTATAAAATCGTTTGCAAGATCGTCAGCTTTTTGTTTAGTACTACTTTCTGCATATATTCTAATAATTGGCTCTGTATTTGATCTCCTTAAGTGGACCCATCCTTCATTAAAGTCAATTTTTAATCCATCAATTAGATTTGTTTTAAAAGAAGAATATTTCGTTTTTAATTCATTAAAAATATGACTTATATCAGTATTTATATCCAAATCTAATTTATTTTTTGAAATAAAGTAATCAGGATATGTCTTTCTAAGCTCTAAGCAGGATATTTCCTTTTGTGCTAAATTGGTTAAGAATAAAGCAATTCCTACTAATGCATCTCTTCCATAATGAAGGGTAGGATAAATAATACCACCATTTCCCTCACCTCCAATTACAGCATCACATTTCTTCATTTTTTCTACAACATTAACCTCTCCAACAGCTGAAGCAAAATATTTACAATTATATTTTTCTGTTACATCAGC
>CAZJXE010000394.1:0-1077 GCA_964549835.1 uncultured Weeksellaceae bacterium | reverse complement strand
TCAGAAGAAGTTAATATTTCAAACGATCAATCAATGAAAATTGAGGCAAGAGAAAGAGAAGAAAGGCTAAGAGAAATATCTATAAAACTTAGAACTCCTTCTGGATTAACAAAACTTGAAGATGAACCTGCTTATAAAAGAAATAATGTTAATCTTGAAGAGGGTGCACATTCATCTCAAGATGAGGTTTCTCATTTTTCTTTGAGCGATAAAGATGATGATATTATATTAAATGATAATAATTCATATCTACATGACAATGTAGATTAAAAAAAACCCGCCTTTAAGGCGGGTTTTTTATTACATCATACCTGGCATTCCACCACCTCCCATTGGAGGCATTGGAGCCGGGTTTTCTTCCTTTATATTAGAAATAACACATTCAGTTGTCAATAACAT
This sequence comes from uncultured Weeksellaceae bacterium, assembly GCA_964549835.1. Taxonomy (GTDB): domain Bacteria; phylum Bacteroidota; class Bacteroidia; order Flavobacteriales; family BACL11. The sequence goes on along the minus strand of CAZJXE010000394.1, from coordinate 678 downwards.
TCCAGCTACTGATGATGCGTTTTCAAGAGCGACTCTAACAACTTTTGCTGGATCAATTACACCAGCCTTATATAGACTTTCAAAAGTTTCAGTTTTAGCATTAAAGCCAAAATCTTTTTTACCCTCTTTAACTTTAGCAACAATTACAGAGCCTTCAAGTCCAGCATTTGCAACTATTTGTCTTAATGGTTCTTCAACAGCTCTTTTTATAATATTTACACCAGTTTGTTCGTCATTATTTTCAGCTTTTATTTTTGACAGAACATGAGTTGCTCTTACAATAGAAACTCCTCCACCAGGAACAATACCTTCTTCAACTGCAGCTCGTGTTGCGGCCAATGCATCATCAACCCTATCTTTCTTTTCTTTCATTTCCACTTCGGTAGCTGCTCCAACATATAAAACTGCTACACCTCCCGCTAACTTAGCAAGTCTTTCTTGAAGTTTTTCTTTATCATAGTCTGAAGTAGTTGATTCAATTTGCGTTTTAATTTGATTTACTCTCGCATTTATTGTTTTTTTATCACCATCACCATTTACAATAGTTGTATTGTCTTTATCTATTACTATTTTTTCTGTTTTTCCGAGCATTTCTAATGTTGTACTTTCTAGCTTAAAACCTCTTTCTTCAGAAACAACTGTTCCATTAGTTAAAATAGCAATATCTTCAAGCATTGC
>CAZJXE010000393.1:0-1079 GCA_964549835.1 uncultured Weeksellaceae bacterium | reverse complement strand
AATTGCGTTACAATGGATATTAACACAGATGCAATCGAAATTGCAACGGAGACAGTTGACGAACTGTACCACACCGAGTTGAATCCACTTGCACAGGTGTTATACTAAGTATGTCGAAACAAACCAACATAAGACTTTCAAGGTGAGTTCAATTCCATTTTTGGTGAGTAACTCTTTAAGTCGAACTTAAGCAGTTGAGTTTTGTTTCGACCCACCATTTATAATAAAATAGTTAAAGCATGAAGAAAGTTACAAGATATACTAGAGCAGGGATGTGGGGTAAACAGATAGTTTGCCCTGATTGTAACAATGTTTCAACTGTATATCACTTTAGTTGGTCAGCAGTTGGATGTGTTCATTGTAAAGGTATGATAGATAAGTATGAGTGGAGTGTGCTATAATGAAGTATAGTGCAAAGGAAAAATTAATTTTTGTCTCCTCTTTCATAGTCTTCTTACATTGGAGTTCATGTCTATTTTCTCTCATTCTGGATATGGTTATTCTAAAACAATCTGTCAGACTACTACCACTTGGTTTTTAAATAAACATCTATCTGAATATGAGGTAGGGAATCTTGAGGTGGTTCACAAAGGTCTCAAAAGGGATGACTCATGGGGATATTGTGATAATATAGATGGTGGATATAGAATTGAATTGCAATCAGGTATGAGGAAGGAGTTGTATATTAGAACATTAATACATGAGTTGATTCATGTGAAGCAATGGGTAGAGGGAACACTTCATTTTAAACGTGGTAATAAAATGTACTATAAGGATGTGTTTGTAGATAAAACTGATTACCATAACCAACCACATGAGATCGAAGCATTTGAGTTAGAAAGTATTATATACCAAAATTATCTTGAAGAGCAATATGGTGTGACACCTGACGAAGTGTCCTTTTTCTTAACTAATCGTAGAATCAAGGCACTATAATAAGTACATACACAAAAAGGTATTATGACCCGATTAGATCAAACACTCGAAGACCTTGAGTTTTGTATTGAGACTCTAGGTATGGATGATGACCAGATTGAAGAGGTCATGGACATCACAGGAGGATTAGGTATTAGACCAGA
>CAZJXE010000392.1:0-1081 GCA_964549835.1 uncultured Weeksellaceae bacterium | reverse complement strand
ACTCTCAAATGAGGAGATTGAAACCTTTATAACTACTTTCAAGAGTTACATGGAGCGAGCAAGTGTTTCCGAACTGAATTATCTCAGAAGGGAAAGTAATCGCAAGTATCGTCAAATGTACTATGTCAACCAAGCAAAACAGCATAATGTTTCACTTGATTATTACATCGCAGAATTTACTTAAGGAGTTATTATGAGCAGAAAGTACAGAGTTGAGCAAAGATACACTACTGGATGGTGTGTTGTAAGCGAGCAAGCAATCAAACTTTCAAAAGATGAAGCAAGGAAGTGGTTAGAAAAAATGTTAGCAGAGGGTGTAAACCCTGACGAACTCAGAGCAATCCCAGATTAATTAATGTACGAACCCCAGATTGACGATTATGTAAAGTGGACTACCGCACTCGGTATGGTTCACGAAGGATGGGTTTACTTCAAAGGAAAACCCACACCAAAAAAGAGAGGATTTCACAAGGCAGAGCATTATATCACAATCGAAATCGGGGTCAAGGACAAACCCGAAGAAGAGTGTAAAAAAAGTTTACACAAAAAGAATCACGTACTCTTATTATGCTATCATTGGAATTGGCACGAATTAGAATACATCACAAACCGAAGAGATAGCATTGACGTATCAATGTATCATTCTCAGGAGGGCAGATACGCAGACATTCAATGAAAACAATCGTTATTAACTTACCTGACCGTAAGGACAGACTGACTACATTCAATTCAAACAATCCAAACCTTGAGTATGAGGTATTCTCAGCAGTCGAAGGATATAAGATTGACTATGCAAAACTACAGTCGCAAGGTTTTGATACGAATCATAGTTGGATTGACCCGATACTCAATACACCATTAACAAAGGGGGAGGTCGGATGCTTTCTATCACATTGGCATATATGGAACAAATGTATTGAAAAGAACGAACCAATATTAGTATTAGAAGATGATGCAGTATTGACAGATAAGTTTGATATGGAAGAGATAGAGAAACTCTCATATGATTTTGTGTATCTTGGATGGAAGGAAATGGAGAAGTCAGAAGAGATAGATGATAAGTTTAGCAAACCAGTATATC
>CAZJXE010000391.1:0-1085 GCA_964549835.1 uncultured Weeksellaceae bacterium | reverse complement strand
AATTTCTAAAGATGCGATTTTTTATTGATATTTCTTATGATGGAACAAATTATCATGGTTGGCAAGTTCAGCCAAATGCAGATACTGTACAAAATCAAATAAATACTGCTCTTTCTACAATTCTAAATGAAAAAATTAGTGTTGTTGGAGCAGGCAGAACAGACACCGGCGTGCATGCAAAACAGTTAATTGCTCATTTTGATTTTAACAATTCTTTTGATATTAAAAAGACAAAATATAAGTTAAATGGTTTTTTGAATAATGATATTTCAATAAACAACATATTTCATGTTAATGATGATGCTCATGCTCGTTTTTCTGCAATTTCTAGAACATATCAGTACAAAATCTCAAAATCAAAGGATCCTTTTTCTAGCCAATCCTATTTATTAAAAAGAAATCTTGATTTGGAAAGTATGAACAAGGCATGTCAATTTTTGATTGGTGAAAATGATTATAGTGCATTTGCTAAATTGCATAGTGATAATTACACAAATAATTGTAATATTTTTTATGCTAATTGGACAGAAGATAAAAAAGAAATACTTTTTACAATTAAGGCAAATCGTTTTTTAAGAAATATGGTGAGATCAATTGTTGGTACAATGATTGAAATTGGTGATGGGAAAATTAAATTTGATAAGATTAAAGATATAATTTTATCAAAAGACAGGTCTAATGCTGGTTATTCAGCTCCAGCAAAAGGGTTAAGCCTAATTAATGTTGAATATGCAAAAGAAATTATAGATGCAGGAAACTAAAACTGGTAAAGTTCTTGATCTTACTCTTTTATTTAGAGTTATTGCTTTTGCTAAACCCTACAAAAAGCAATTTATTATTGCTACTATTTCTGCTATTTTATTATCCTTTTTAGGTCCAATAAGGCCAATGTTAATCAATTATGCAATTGATAATTTTATTATAATTTCTGATCCAGAAAATCTTTTGAAAATCACTGTTTTGTTAATCGCATTACTATTTTGTGAAGGGTTTATTCAGTTTTTCTACATATACTTATCTACTTGGATTGGTCAAAATGTAATTCTAGACTTAAGAAAAAAAATATTTAAACATATTGTATCTCT
>CAZJXE010000390.1:0-1089 GCA_964549835.1 uncultured Weeksellaceae bacterium | reverse complement strand
TGCATGTTCAAAAATATTAGAGGCAAAATTTAAGTTAGGTCTTTTTGAAAATCGGTATGTTGATGAAGATAATATTTCAAAAAAAATATTTAATGAATCTCATACAGAAACAGCTTTAAAATTAGCAAGGGAGGGGATAGTTTTATTAAAAAATAATGACATATTGCCATTAAAAAGTCCTCAAAATAAAAAAAATAAAATCCTGGTTACAGGACCAAATGCTAATAATCAATCAATATTAGGAGATTGGCACAATCCTCAGCCTGACGAAAATGTATATACCATATTTAAAGGTATTGAAAAAATTGGTGAGGAAATGGGATATAAAGTTGACCATCATGATTTCAATCAAAATATTAAGACAATTTCAAATAAGGATATCAAAAAAACAATTGAAATTGCAAATCAATATGATGTTGTAATTGTTGTAGTTGGTGACAATTCAATGAGGTATAAGTGGAATCAAAAAACATCAGGAGAAAATACAGCTAGAGCTGAACTTAATTTAGCTGGAAGACAATTAGATTTAGTTAAGAAATTAGAAAAAACCGCAAAGAATGTTATTGTCGTATATGTAAATGGAAGGCCAATTTCAGAGCCTTGGATTTCTGAAAATATAAATGCAATTATTGAAGCGTGGGAGCCAGGAAGTTATGGGGGTTTAGCAGTTGGTGAAATTATTTTTGGTAAAACAAATCCAAGTGGAAAACTTCCTCTTACTGTCGCAAGATCAGTTGGGCAATTAAAAATGTTTTATAACCATAAGAACTCTATGTATTTTAGAGACTATACAATGCAAACTAACAAGCCTCTGTATCCATTTGGGTTTGGTCTAAGTTATACAAAATTTGAAATTAGTAAGCCAAAAATTAATAGATCAAAGTTTAAAAAAGGTAGCTTAAGTGTATCAGTTGATGTAAAGAATATTGGTGAAATTTCTGGTGATGAAATAGTTCAGCTATATATTTCTGATAAATATAGTTCTATTACTCGACCAGTTAAAGAACTAAAAGGTTTTAAAAGAGTAAATCTTATGCCGGGTGAATCGAAAGTAGTAACATTTGACTTAGATAAAAGTGCATTTGCTTA
>CAZJXE010000389.1:0-1091 GCA_964549835.1 uncultured Weeksellaceae bacterium | reverse complement strand
AACTTAATACTTTTGCTATCTTTGGTGATTTAGTATCACTAGTTTCTTTCTTGCCAGTAGAAGTCGTCTTTGCTTCATTCTCTTTAGCATATTCGGATCTTCTACTATCAAATTGTCTTGGATCAATCTTATTGACCATTATCGACCTCTTTTCAACTATTTAGGAGGTTTCATTTGGAAATTCTGTAATGGTATCAATTCAAGGTCTTTTAACTCATCTGCAGTCACTTCATATAGTCCACCTTGCACTTCTGGATACGTATATTTCCTATTTCTACCCCAGTGAAAATTATATCCTATGAATCCCCATGAGAATACTTCAGTCACTTGAACTAATGGATTCAAATCAAATTTAATCTCTGGTGTCTTCGCCATGTATCTAAAAATATAATATGAACCTGGTATTGGTACAACAGGACCTTCAGTTAAAACAGTCTTAACCCGTGTTGCGAGTTCATCTGGATTCTTTATACTAACTAGACTATCTGAGATTGGACGAATACGATTTCCAAGTGTATCTTCAGGTCTATCATCTTCATATAAACCTTCATCTACTAGTTTTTGTCTAAGTCTTAGTAATGCTTTAGGAGATAATCGTGTTGCTCTACGTGCCATATTTAATTCCTAATTCTTTCTCAGTAAATACTTTGAATTCATATCCACGATCTTTACACCAGTCATCTGCTGCTTCCCATTTTGCTTGATTCTTTGCATATTCATATGCTTCACGTAGATATCCTTTTGTTTGTCTTTTTGGTTTTGCTGGTGGTTTTGTTTGTTTAGCAGGTTTGATTTCTATAATATATTTTTTAATCACTCCTGTTCTTTCTTGAACTTTGATATAAAAGTCTGGAAAGTATCTATGTGGTCTGTTGTCGATTGGAGAACGATACCACACATACATCTCCTCACTACCCCATTCAAGTATTCTTTCATTATTATCACAGTAAACCATGAATTTTCTTTCCCAAAGTGACCTATAAACTATGTTTGTAGGATTCCCTTTATACTTGCGAGGATAAGATGGTTGATATTTACCCTTGTAAGACATCTAAATAATAATAAGACAAGTTTTAGGTATTTAGAGTGGT
>CAZJXE010000388.1:0-1094 GCA_964549835.1 uncultured Weeksellaceae bacterium | reverse complement strand
GCCAAAGTGTCATTCCGGTTCCAGAGCCTGGAATAGCTTCTGGCAATGCACTAAGCGGAGGATAAATTGTCCAACCACTTGAAGCAGGACCTCCTTCAACATAAATAGAAGACATTAATACAACAGTTGCAATAAAAAAGAACCAATAAGAAAGCATATTAATAAAACCCGACGCCATGTCCCGAGCTCCTATTTGAAGAGGAATTAAAAAGTTAGCAAAAGTTCCAGAAAGACCAGCAGTTAAAACCCAAAAAACTAAAATAGTACCATGCATAGTTACTAATGCCAAGTATTTATCTGGATTTAATGCTCCATCAGCACTTACCCATCCTCCTGGTAAAAAGTTATATAATACAGAGTATTCTCCGGGATTTGCAAGTTGAACTCTAAAAATAGCTGACATTAGCATTCCAACAAAAGCCATAAACATACCCGTTAACAAAAACTGTTTTGCAATCATTTTATGATCAGTAGAAAAAATATACTTTGTAATAAAAGTTTCTTTGTGATGATGATCTGACATTATTTTTCTTATTTAATAGTTAATGAGTTTTGTATGGTTTTTTGAGAGCTTATCCATTTATTATAATCTTCTTCACTTTCTACAATAAACTTCATTTGCATATTAAAATGAGCGGAACCACATATTTTATTACATAACAAAACATATTCAAAATCCTCGCCCTCACTATCCTTCATTTCTGCAGTAGTTTTCGTTGGTGTAAAAGCAAACTGAGTGGAAAGTCCTGGAACACAATTCATTTGTACCCTAAAATGAGGAAGAAATGCAGAATGAATTACATCTCTAGATCTGAATTTTAATAGAACGGGTTTATTTACTGGAAGATGAACTTCTCTAACTACAATATCATCTGCTGAATTCTTATCATTGATATCAATACCAAGAGTATTTCTACCTTCAACTAATTTATAATTTGCATCACCCAAAACATTATCAATTCCTGAATATCGAGCGGTCCAATCAAATTGTTTAGAATAAACTTCAATTACTGTAGCTTCAGAAATATCAGGGTTCATTGCTCTATCCCACGTTCTTAATCCATAAACGATTAATGCGGTAAGTATAATGGTTG
>CAZJXE010000387.1:0-1096 GCA_964549835.1 uncultured Weeksellaceae bacterium | reverse complement strand
AATATTTTTTGATCTCCAAAATGAAGAAAAAAGCATATTAAAAAGATTATTTGGGGTAACTATATTTATGTTATCATGATTTTCAAGAAATCTTAGTCTTGGGTTTGATGTTTTTTTAGGTGTAAATAAGAAATATTTGTTTTCTGAGAAAAATGTACTTAAAACTCTTATGGTATCTCTAGAGTAGTTGCCTAGCCCTGTATAGTTAGAGAAAGCTCTTTTTGCATCAAAACCAATTCGCATTATACAGCTACATTATAGGTTCTAAGAGCATCATTTAATGATGTTTTTTTATCAGTGCTTTCTTTTCTTTTACCAATAATTAAAGCACATGGAACAGAAAATTCACCAGCAGGAAAATCTTTCTTGACGGATCCGGGAATTACAACAGATCTAGAAGGAATAACTCCTTTATGCTCAACAGTTTTATTACCACTTACATCAATGATCTTTGTTGAAGCTGTTAACACTACATTAGCTCCAAGAACTGCTTCTTGTTCGATTTTTACACCTTCAACAACAATTGAACGTGATCCAACAAAGACATTATCTTCAATAATTACAGGTGCGGCTTGGATAGGCTCAAGTACACCTCCAATTCCAACACCTCCAGAGAGGTGAACATTTTTTCCAATTTGTGCACAAGATCCTACAGTAGCCCAGGTGTCAACCATAGTTCCTGAATCTACATAAGCTCCAATATTAATATATGATGGCATCATTATTACTCCACTAGCAATAAAAGCACCATATCTAGCAATAGCATGTGGAACAACTCGAACACCAAGTTCTTTATAATTTGATTTAAGCTTCATTTTATCATGAAACTCAAGAGGACCCACTTCAATAGTTTCCATTTTTTGAATAGGGAAGTAAAGAATAATGGCTTTTTTTACCCAATCATTAACTTGCCAAGAATTATCAATTTGCTGGGCTACTCTTAATCTACCTTTATCAACTTCTTCAATAATTTGATGAATTGTATTTTGAGTATTATCATTATTTAGAAGTGATCTGTCTTCCCAAGCTGAATTTATAATTTCTTTCCATTGCTTTTTCATAAAAGCAAATATACTTTAATCTAGTTTTTATACTT
>CAZJXE010000386.1:0-1096 GCA_964549835.1 uncultured Weeksellaceae bacterium | reverse complement strand
ACAATAAATTATGATCCAACAGCTCCTAACGGTTATGGTTTTGTTAACAGAGTTGCCTTGGTAAACAGCGACACAACATTTTCTTCCCCTTGGAATTTATGCGTTAGCTCGTTGTCTACTGCTGGTTGTATGGACTCCTTGGCTTCAAACTATAACTCCTTAGCAACAATTGATGATGGAAGCTGTCTTTACAGCTCAACATTTAACGTTGACATGAATTGCGACACCACACTGTTTACAGAAGTAAATTTAGAAAGTCCCGCTTTTGGATGGTGTGGAGGCTGTATTATTCTTTCCGATCCAGATGGCGATGGCATACACTCAATAACTCTTGATCTGCCACTTGGAGATTTTGAATATAAATATGCCTTAGACAACTGGCATCATCAAGAAGATTTAGTTGATGATATGATAGCAGGAGGAAGCTGTGCTCCAGTTACAGATTATTTTAGTTTTGCGAATAGACTTGTGACAATCGCTCCTGGGCTAACAACCTCGGATACATATGGTTCGTGTGACGATTGTGTTGACTCTTTACCGCCACCACCTACATCGTTAATAAGTGATTGTAACGACTTCGTGTCAGGACCTACTGCATGGCCTTATGTGCTTGTGGCCACTACTGTTGATTCTGGAGCGGCTAGTCAAGGTGCTCAAACATTTACCATGAATGTAACTGATACCGCAAATGGAGCAAGCTTTAGAGTTGCAAAAACTGTAGCTAATGGAAACTGGTTTTTTGGACCTCCACAAGCAATAACACTTGGCTTAAATAGTATTACGGTTAGTGCTGTTACCTTTAATAGAGCGGTTAAATTCCAATTCTCTAGCGGAGATGTTGAATTTAATGCTTTAAGCTTAAATGGAGAAAATTCAGATTGTGTTGCTCCTCTACCTCCACCAACTACATCATTAATAAGTGATTGTAACGACTTCGTGTCAGGACCTACTGCATGGCCTTATGTGCTTGTGGCCACTACTGTTGATTCTGGAGCGGCTAGTCAAGGTGCTCAAACATTTACCATGAATGTAACTGATACCGCAAATGGAGCAAGCTTTAGAGTTGCAAAAACTGTAGCTAATGGAAACTGGTTTT
>CAZJXE010000385.1:0-1099 GCA_964549835.1 uncultured Weeksellaceae bacterium | reverse complement strand
AATTGATAGTAGAAATAGAAAGCTTAATCCATCAATTACTGTAATTTCAAAAAAGCTAGAAAAAGTATTTAACGTTCCTGTTGGAGCTCATATTTCAGTAAGTAATAATGAAAAAATTGAGATTGGAACAATTATAGCAAAAATTCCTAGATCTGCTGGTTCATCAGGAGATATAACTGGTGGTCTTCCTAGAGTAACAGAAATGTTTGAAGCAAGAAATCCATCTAATCCTGCTGTAGTAACTGAAATAGACGGTATTGTATCATTAGGAAAAATTAAGAGAGGAAATAGAGAAGTAATTATTACTTCAAAAACTGGTGAGGTTAAAAAGTACTTAATTAAACTTTCTAAGCATATACTTGTTCAAGAGAATGATTTTGTAAAATCAGGATCCCCTTTATGTGATGGAGTTATTACACCATCTGATATTCTTGCTATTAAAGGTGTAACTACTGTTCAAGAATATATTGTAAATGAAATTCAAGATGTTTATAGATTGCAAGGTGTTAAAATTAATGATAAGCATTTTGAGGTATTAGTAAGACAAATGATGAGAAAAGTTGAGATTACCGATTCTGGTGATACTTATTTCTTAGAAAAACAACTTGTTAGTAAAGCTGAATTTATGGATCAGAATGATAATATTTTTGGCAAACAATTTGTTACTGATCCTGGAGATTCTTCTGAATTTAAGGCTGGTCAAATTGTTAGTGTTAGGGAGCTTAGAGAAGAAAATTCTAGAATTAAAAGAAAGGACGGTAAGATAGTTGAAACAAGAGATGCTGTTCCAGCAATTTCAAGTCCAGTATTACAAGGAATAACAAGAGCTTCATTACAAGTTGATAGTTGGATTTCTGCTGCATCTTTCCAGCAAACAACAAAGGTGTTAAATGAAGCTGCTATTAATGCTAAGAGAGATCCGCTTATAGGTTTAAAGGAAAATGTAATTATTGGTAAGAAAATACCTGCTGGTACCGGACTTGTTAATGCAGAAGATGTAGTTATTGGTTCACAAGTTGAGATGGATAGTGTAAACTTAGAAGAAAATCTTGAAGAATCTGAAGTTGTAGAAGTTGTAGAAGTTTCAACAGTAGAAAAA
>CAZJXE010000384.1:0-1105 GCA_964549835.1 uncultured Weeksellaceae bacterium | reverse complement strand
ATAACTAAAAAAGTTCTTTAGAAAGTTCTTTAGTAAATCCAATTAATTTTTCATATCTATCATTCATGTCTTTGTAATAAATATAGATTTGATAATTGTTTCTTGTTTGATAATGTGATCCTTCAATACTGGCAACATCATAATAGTTAAGTGATGTGTCTTTTATTGCGTAATGATAATTATAATACCCTTGCTTTAAGTTTATTTTTTTTTGATAACACTTTTTTTGAAAATCATATTCTAATTTATATTTCTCTTTTAATTTCCAGTTTGTTAATTCTCCAATAACATAAACATCTCCATATGTAATGAAATTACTATTTAATCTAAAATTTACGTTAACATATTCTGCTTCAATATTTGAATTTCTTGCTTCTTGAGATTTAATATAAAACTTCCCGTTTAAATCTGGCTCTATTGAGTAGTTATTGAATGATCTTTTTCTCTCAGCAAATAAAAAAATATTATAACCTAAAGAGTCATTACTAATATTTTCAATTCTGTCAGAAAAATATCTTACGCTTTTTATATCAAAATGTCTAAACTCATTATTGCCAAAAAAAGTATTTTCTTCATTGTAATCATAAATAAGACTGTTATTTCTTACATACATTGGTTTCAAATCTGAAATAGCATTATCATCTTTATTATTTTGTTTAATAATAATATTGATCTGATTGTAAGGGTCTGTTATGTTTAAGTTTGGATGGTTAACTATAAAATCAATTTCATGTTTTATTTTTCTATCGCTAGATAAAGTAGCTTTTTTGATGTTGACATCAATATTAACTTGTTTTTCTAAAATCATAAATTTCTTTGAGAAAATTGTATCTCCAAACACATCAAAAACTTTTAGTTTATAATTTCCCGATATGCTAGGTGACAGATTTTCAGAAGGGAAATCATATTGATAGTGAATGTAATTCTGCAATGTGTTAAATGAATATTCATAATCAATGATTTCATCTTTCATAAAACCTTCTATATATTCAGATTTAATAAGGTTACTTTTTTTCCACTTTGAATCATAATGTTCAATTGTAACATAAAGAGTTGATAATTCATTTCTAAGATCATCAAAGCTTAGCTTTAATTTTTCATCGGA
>CAZJXE010000383.1:0-1105 GCA_964549835.1 uncultured Weeksellaceae bacterium | reverse complement strand
GATAGATGATGTTAATTGATCTAACTAAATCAGAATTAAAGAAGATTGAGTATTATCTACTTGGAGATACTGACCCACTTGTTGTTAGCATCTTAGAGAAGATAAGAAACTTGGATGATGTATGTGAATGTGGGGGTAAAAAAAATGAAATTTAATCAACAAACTAAATTGATGTACATTATGGAGCATCTTGGAGCGATAGAAGATTTACTTAAAGATAACATTGATGAAGCATTATTAGCAGCAAGTGTAAGAGATATAAAATTTATTTTAGAGAGACAATTACAATCTATCAATGAAAGAAAAGGACTTGCCAGATAATATAGAAGATGCTATAATATTATCATTCTTGTATGCAGAATATTTTATCCAAAAGATTTTGTGTGGGATTTATTATAGTTTATTAAAACTTAGTTGGTGGAATTTCAATCGTAAAATAAAATGAGAGCAATTAAAAAAGTTAAGAACATAATGTTTTCTATACATGAAGGTGTATGGTGGTTAGTCTCAGAGTTAGAGGATTGGTTATATCCATATAAAGATAGATTGACACCCGAAGAGAGTTTCCAGATCAGAGTAAAAGATTTTGATACAGGGGAAAACTTTATGGTAGAAGAACTCATACAATCTCAGAATGAAAGAATAGAAAGATTACAGGATGAAATGATAACAGTTCAGAATAGATTAGCAGAACATGAACAGAAACTTAAGACAAAGATAAGACTTAAAAAGGATAGCACATCTGTATCAGGAGACATCAAGAATATCTTTAATTCCTGATATACTAAATAATTCTTAATATAACTTAATTGTTGATGAAGGATAAGAAAGCAGCAAAGATATTGATTAGAAGAGCAAAAGCAAACCCAGATTTATATAGTGATAGTGAAATAAAATATGCTAAATTGATAAAAAGAACTTTAAAACTCACATCTGATGAACCAATCTCTGAAAATCAATCAAAATAAAGACGGAACTTATACTGTCGAATGGGATAAACAAGACCCCGAATGGAGTTGGATGAACAACTTGACATCCAAAGAAATTCAGGGTATCATGGAGGAAGCTATTAAAATGGATAGAGGAATATTATGAGCGAATACAC
>CAZJXE010000382.1:0-1107 GCA_964549835.1 uncultured Weeksellaceae bacterium | reverse complement strand
TTTCTTGATGCTGTTGATAGAATAGTTGGTGGATTAGAAAAAAAATCAAAAATAATTTCGCCTAACGAAAAGAAAACCATTGCTTTTCATGAAGCAGGTCATGCTACAGTTAGTTGGATGCTTGAACATGCCTCTCCATTAGTAAAGGTAACAATTGTACCTAGAGGAAGATCGTTAGGAGCTGCATGGTATTTACCAGAAGAGAGACAACTTACTACTACAGAACAAATGAAAGATGAAATTTGTGCAGCACTTGGAGGAAGAGCGGCAGAAAGCCTTTTCTTTGATAAAGTTTCAACAGGAGCATTATCTGATTTAGAAAAGGTTACCAAACAAGCATATGCGATGGTTAGTATCTATGGTTTAAGCCCAAAGCTAGGAAATATATCATACTATGATTCTAGTGGACAAAATACAGGCTTTACCAAACCATATTCTGAAGAGAGAGCAAAATTAATTGATTCAGAGGTTAGTTCGTTAATTGAGGAGCAATATTCTAGAGCCCTAAAAGTTTTAAAAGATAATAAGAAAAAGGTCGAGGAATTAGCAAACTCTTTACTAAAAAACGAAGTTATTTTTAAAGACAATCTAGTTTCTATTTTTGGAGCTAGAAAATGGAAGTCTTATGATGAAGAAAAACTAGAAGAAGACAAAGAATCAACATCAAAATAAATAATAATTTTTACAAATGAATAGTGATTGGGTAGTAGCCTACTCTTCAAGTGATATATTTAAAGCAGAAATTATTAAAAACATGCTTTTATCAAATAATATCGATGCTATATTAATGAACCAAAAAGATTCATCTTATCACTTTGGTGTAGCAGAAGTTTATACTAAGAAAGTCGATATTGAAAAAGCTAAAAAGTTTATTTCCGAATGATATCATTAGAAAATAAAAATAGATTGCTTTATGGAATTATTTTTGTTTGTACCCTTTGCTTTGGAACATCCTACTCTCCTCTTTCCTGTTCTATTTTATTTGCAACTATAGGCCTAATCTGTTTTTATGAAATGTGGCAACTTAGAATTGGTAAAACTAAAATTCTTGCACTATTATATGTTTCAAGCCCATTTATATTAATTCAAATTTTAATCTGGCATTAT
>CAZJXE010000381.1:0-1111 GCA_964549835.1 uncultured Weeksellaceae bacterium | reverse complement strand
GCTAATGATGCTTTAACTTACACAATAAAGCTAACTGGCTCAGGTAATATTGAATTAGTAGAGCCTTTTGAAATTCAATTTCCAAATGACTTTGAAGTTTATGATCCAAAAGTTAGTGAAAAAATTTTTCAAGGAGGAAATAAAAGAAGTGTTAAAACATTTGAATACTTACTAATACCAAGATTTGAGGGCAATTACAAAATTCCATCATATGACTTTATTTCATACAATACTAAACTAAAAAAATACATAACCAAAAAAACCTCAAATCATTCAGTTAAAGTTTTAAAATCTGACAATAATGAATCAATATCAACAAACTACAATCAGCAAAAAATAGAGAGCTCTATAAATGAAATAAATTATATCAAAAACAAAACTATATTAGTTGAAAAATCTAATAACGTATTAGATATTAAATTTTTCTACATTTTATTTTTTCTTCCACTTGTAGTTCTAATTTTATTAATCATAATAAGCTCCTTTTTAAAAGGAAATTCAATAAATATTACTGAAAGAAAACATAAGCTTGCACAAAAAATTGCTTCAAAAAGATTAAAAACAGCTAAAGATTTTATGAATCAGGCAAATCACGATAGCTTTTTTGAAGAAATTGAAAAATCATTATGGGGGTATTTTGCAGACAAATTTAAAGTGGAAATTGCTAATTTATCAAAGGAAAGTATTGAAATCTATTTTAATACATACAAGATAGATGATAAAACTAAATCACAGTTTATTGAACTTATTAGCACCTGTGAAATCGCAAGATATAGCCCTTTAAGTAACAAAATAGAACAAATGTCAAATGTTCTAATTGAAGCCGAAAAAATTATTATTAATGTAGAGGAAAAATTAAAATGAAAAAAATAAGTTTAATATTTCTAGTTCTTTTGAGTTTTAATCTATACGGAAATGATTCTCTGTTTATAAGTGCAAATAATGATTATGCAAATAAAAACTATCTAAGTGCTTCTGAAAAATATGAAAACATTTTGTCCTATAATTTAGAAAGTGTTGAGCTATACTATAATCTTGGAAATTCATACTTTAAATTAGATGAAATTCATAAGGCTATCTATAATTATGAAAAAGCACTAATAATTGACCA
>CAZJXE010000380.1:0-1126 GCA_964549835.1 uncultured Weeksellaceae bacterium | reverse complement strand
GTGAAATTGACTTATCTTTTGGATTATCTTTTTTTAAACCTTCAGAGCAACTATATATACAAAATAGTGCAATAAATAATTGAATTTTTACAATGTTTTTAATCATGAAATAGTAAATTAAAATAAATCTATCTCTTAGTTGATAATAATTTTTCTAGTTACCCATTGTTGTTTTATGAAGCAGCTTAAAATGTAAAAAGAATTTTTTAGTTGAGAGGTTTTAATGTGAACCTTATTTTTTTGTGGATTTTCCTGTAAAACTACTCTACCAGAAATATCTTTAATTTCTAAAAGCTCAATTGGATCATTTGATCTGATGAATAAGTCCCCATTTGATGGATTTGGGAAAGTATTTAAAAATACATAATGTTCAGGAATTTCAGCTGCAGCTATAATAGCAATACATTCTGAATCTACTCCATTCAAGTTTAAAGCATCAAATTCTACATCTCCACTTGAAAATTGAAATTTAACTGCTCTATCAAAAGCAACAGCGGCAACTGTGAAGCTATTTGAACCCAATGTCAATGCTACTGGATTTCCAAAGAAATCATTTCCATTAGCCGTAGTTTTATAAACTCTAAAGTTCGCACCACCTGAAGGTAAGGATATTACATTCATGGTAAATGTTTGATCCCCTTGACTAGCTATTCCAGAATCAGGGGTTGTAGCAACAAGCACATAAGGCCAATTTACATTTGATCCAACAACGAAATCGCCACAATCACTAATTAATGATGAAGTTGATGGTGGTGGTGGCGGTGGCGGGACAACACAATCTGAAGTATCTCCATTTAAAACTAAAGCATCAAATTCAACGTCTCCACTTGAAAATTGAAATTTAACTGCTCTATCAAAAGTAACTGAAGATACTGTAATACTGTTTAATCCAACTGTCATTGTTTGTGGAGGCCCGAAGAACCAGTTTCCATTAGCAACAGTTTTTGCAACTCTAAAGTTCGCTCCAGCAGATGGTAAGGACGTTACGTTCATAGTAAATGTTTGATCCCCTTGACTTGCTGCTCCAGAATCAGGAGTTGTCGCCACAAGTACATGAGGCCAATTTACATTCGAACCTACTACGAAGTCGCTACAAGCACTTATTAATGAAGTTTGAGCAAATACA
>CAZJXE010000379.1:0-1131 GCA_964549835.1 uncultured Weeksellaceae bacterium | reverse complement strand
TGTTCTGTTACTTTCATAATTTAAATATTTGATTGAAGCCATTTTTCGACTTCATTAATTGACATTTCTTTTCTTTTAGCATAATCCTTAATTTGATCATCTTTTATTTTACCAACTGTAAAGTATTTAGACTTTGGATGTGAGAAATAATATCCACTAACACTTGAATTAGGTGTCATTGCCATACTTTCAGTTAATGAAACACCAATATTTTTTTCTGCATTTAAAAGTTTAAATATTTTAAGTTTTTCTGTGTGATCAGGACATGCAGTATATCCAGGAGCTGGTCGAATACCAATATATTTTTCTTCAATGAGTTCATCATTAGAATAGTTCTCATTTCTAGAGTAAGCCCAAATTTCTTTTCGAATCTTTTCGTGCATAAATTCTGTTAAAGCTTCGGCTAATCTATCAGCAATTGCTTTTAAGAGAATTATATTGTAATCATCTAATTCTTTTTCATAATTGGCTAATGGTTTTTCAATTCCTAAGCCAGCAGTACATACAAATGCTCCAATATAATCATCATATCCTATTTCTTGAGGAGCTATGTAGTCAGATAGAGCTAAATTATTATTCGATTTTACTGATTGCTGCCTTAATGTGCAGAATGTCTCTATAATATTATTTTCTGAATCTTTTAATAAAATATCGTCACCGTTAGAATTTGCCTTCCAAATACCAACAACAGACTTTAGTTGTAACCAATTATTTTGATAAATTTTATCAAGCATTTTATTTGCATCATCGTATAATTTTTTAGCTTGATCACCAAATTTTTCATCTTCTAGAATTTGTGGAAATTTCATTTTCATCTCCCAAGTGTAGAAAAAAGGAGTCCAATCTATATATTCTCTAATAACATTAATGTCATGACTGTCTTTAAAAATACCAGTCATTTTAGGACAAGACACTTTATATTCTTCCCAATTAGTTTCAAGTTTATTATTTCGTGCTTCTTTTAGACTAAGGAATCTTTTTTGAGATTTTCTTTTAAGATAATTTTCTTTAATATCATTATATTCTCTATCAATTTCTTTACAATAATTTTCACTTTCTTTAGACAAAAGGTTATTTAATACACCAACTGATTTAGATGCATCTATGACATGAACTATAGAGTTATTATAA
>CAZJXE010000378.1:0-1131 GCA_964549835.1 uncultured Weeksellaceae bacterium | reverse complement strand
ACCTGTGCAGTATACTCTGGTATTTCAAAAGATACTTTTACATGACTCTGTGCTCCCAGATTGTATATCTCATCAGGTTCAATATCCTTTATCAAATTTATGATACTTAATGCATCAGTAAGGTCTCCATAATGAAGACGTAAATCTTCATAGATGTGATCTATTCTATCAGTATTAATCAAAGAAGCACGACGAACGATTCCATGCACCTCATATCCCTTCTCTAATAGAAGTTCTGCAAGGTAGGAACCATCCTGTCCTGTGATACCAGTGATTAAGGCAACTTTAGACATCGTGTACGTAGCAAGGTACACCTGCTGGATCTAACCACTTTGTGTATTCAAAGTCATCCATCGCAGTTTGCATCTGCATGAAGTTATCACAAAGATACATGTCACTGTATCTACCGTTAGCATACTTTTGAATACGGTAGTCAGGTTCTCCATTCTCTAGGAGTTCTTCCATCTCAACATACCTGTAAGGTTCATTCTGTAATAGGACTTCAATCATAATAAAATTACATATACTCTATTATAGACTACATGTCTGGTATAGTCAAGTAATTATCTAAAATTTCTTTGAAATATTTTTTGAATAGGGACTTGTTTGACTTTATCTATGACATCACTTTCAACTCTTTCTACAATTTTATCTAAAATATTTACATCCAAGTCCATGAATGGTGGAATGATACCTAACATTCTAAGTAAACCATCTATGAATAATGCTAGAGTGGTGAATCCTAGAATCATACTTATAACTGTTGCATCTCTATTGTGCTTCTTCATAGACTCTTCATCTATTCTCTTTGCTTCTGCGAGAGCATCAGAGATCATTGTATCAACTTCTTCTTTTGTGTAATAACTATTTCTTAACTTTTCTTCTGGCATAGGAAATTCTACTAAATCAGTTTTCGGAAACTGTTTTATTATCGTTTTGATCATGAGTACCTCATGAGAATGAATTTTAGTATCTATATTATACTTGTTTTATAAGTTCATCGTCAAGGACTTATGTTTTAATTTGAATACTTTTTAGTTTTTTATGAGTAAGGACTAGAACCTAATATTGATGCATCCCATTGAGCTACTAAGTCACCTGTATTCATAGCAGTTGAAATACCTGATGCTG
>CAZJXE010000377.1:0-1136 GCA_964549835.1 uncultured Weeksellaceae bacterium | reverse complement strand
CTGATACGACAACCACGCTTATAACAGCTTGTGATTCTTACTTATGGCTTGGTAATATTTACACAGTTAGTGGAATTTATGATAGTTTATTTCAAACTATTGAAGGATGTGATAGTTTAGCTATTTTAGATTTAACTATTAATAAATCTGATACTGTTATTAATTTAGTTTCATCATGTGATTCGTATATATGGCTTGGAAATACTTATACTTTAAGTGGAATTTATGATAGTTTATTTCAAAATGTTGATGGTTGTGATAGTTTAGTAATATTAGATCTTTACATTAATTATTCAGATACTAACACTACTCAAATTACAACTTGTGATTCCTATACATGGCTTGGAGGTAATTATACATTTAGTGGAATTTATGATAGTCTATTCCAAACTACTGAGGGTTGTGATAGTTTAGTTGTTTTAGATTTAACAATAACAAGTATTGATACAACTAACTTATATATTGTTAGCTGTGACACTTATTTTTGGGACGGAATAACATATTCAAATAGTGGAATATATGATAGTTTATATCAAACTAGTCAAGGCTGTGATAGTTTAGTAATATTAGATCTTACAATTAATAATTCATTCTCAACCTTTGATACAGTTATAACTTGTGATAGCTATGACTTTAATGGCACTACTTATTATGCTTCAGGCTCATATGTCGATACATTATCTTCAGTTCAAGGCTGTGATAGTATTATATTTTTAGATCTTACTATAAATAGTTCATATTTATATACTGATACTGTAACAGCTTGTGATTATTATATTTTTGCATTTTATAATGGATTATTATATGATTCCTCAGGTGTATATTCTGATACATTAATTTCAGTTGATGGTTGTGATAGTATCATAACTCTTGTTTTAACTATAAATTATAGTTATTCGGAAATTCAAACTGTTACCGCTTGTGATTCTTACAATTGGTATGATACAACATTTTATGTTAGTGGTATATATGATACTCTTTTTACCGACATAAATGGTTGTGATAGTTTAATTACTTTGGATTTAACCATTGCATTAAATACTTCATCACTGGATACGGTAAATGCGTGTAATAATTATTATTGGAATGGTATTACATATAGTTCTAGCGGCTTTTATGATTCTTTATTTACTAAT
>CAZJXE010000376.1:0-1154 GCA_964549835.1 uncultured Weeksellaceae bacterium | reverse complement strand
ATATAGCCAAGCGCAATTAAACCACCTATTAAATGTACTAAATGTGCTAATGTTAGAACATATAAAAAAGAACCCGAAGCATTACTCCCCTCACCAGTTAAATATACCCCCTGAGATATAAGTTCTTGCCAGCCTTTAAATTGAAAAAATGAAAAAAGTAAGCCTAAAATCAATGCGCTCAATAATATATAAAGGATAGATTTGTTTTTTCTTAACTGTCCTTTAATAAAAAACAACAAAATACTACTGATAACAATAATAATAGTACTAAAAGTAAAGTACTCAGGCAAAACAAAGTCTAACCAATTTCCTTCAGGCTTTCTAACAATATATGCTGATGTTAAACCACCAAAAAACATGAGTATGGAACCCATACCTATCCATAGTAATTGTTTTTTTGCATTATTTTCTACAGTTATTGCCATATTAATGATCTTCTTCTCCTTTTCTTAATGGAACTATCTGTGGAACAAAGTCGTCCTCTTCACCCGGCTTTGAATAATCATAAGCCCACCTGTGGACCACAGGCAATTCTCCTGGCCAGTTACCATGTATTCTTTCAACAGGAGTAGTCCATTCTAGAGTATTGGCTTTCCATGGATTTTTTGAAGCCTTTGTTCCTTTAAAAATACTATAAACAAAATTGAAAATAAATATTGCCTGAGCGACTGCTCCTGCTAAAGCAAAGAATGTAATAATCTCATTTATATCACTTAAACCATCAAACATTGGGAAATTACTATTAGTATAATATCTTCTTGGAAGTCCAGCAAGTCCTAAAAAATGCATTGGGAAAAATACACCATAGGCGCAAATAAAAGTAGTCCAAAAGTGCACATAACCTAAGGTTTTATTCATCATTTTACCATACATTTTAGGAAACCAATGGTAAACACCGGCATACATTCCATAAATTGCTGAAAGCCCCATTACAATATGAAAATGTCCAACAACAAAATAAGTATCATGAACATTAATGTCTAATGCACTATCTCCAAGTATAAGACCAGTTAAGCCTCCTGTAATAAAAGCAGATACTGTACCAATCGCAAACAACATGGCGGGAGTGAACCTTATATTTCCTCGCCAAAGTGTTGCAAGCCAATTAAATACTTTAACAGCTGATGGAATAGCTATTAATAAAGTTGTAAAAG
>CAZJXE010000375.1:0-1156 GCA_964549835.1 uncultured Weeksellaceae bacterium | reverse complement strand
TTTGCACCAATTGTTTTTGGAATTATTTCAGAGAAAAAAAGAATTAAAATTGTTAGTATAGCAGAAGCAATTCCTAAAAAATTATCACCATATATATTTGTAACTTGAGCTCCGACACCAGCAGCTCCGATGGTATGGGCAACAGTATTTAATGTTAATATTGCAGCTAAAGGCTTATCTATATTTTTCTTTAGGGACAAAAAAGATTTTGACCATGAATTTTCTGACTCCAACGACATCAGATATGACTGGGGTATACTTAATAAAATAGCTTCAACTAAGGAACAAATAAAAGAAATAAATAAAGCTAAGAAAAGATAAAAAAGTAAAGCATTCATTAATAATGCAAAATTAGATAAAAATAATTGAGCTGATATGTTTCTTACTATAATAAAAAAAGCTTATAATCTATAAAATTACAAGAGTTTAAAATTTGTTGGTGCGATTTTGAATAAAAGTTAACCTATATGCTATTCCATTGAAGAAATAGCAGCTGAAATATCTCCAAAAAATTGATAAAAATTAATTTTTCCATCATTATCAAAATCAAAGGACATATATAATGGCAAAGTAATAGACTTTCCATTTTCAGTATTATTAACAGTCCAGTCAAAATAGAATCTTACTGATCCGTCCATTAATTTAGTTTCAGCATTTACGCCAGGTAAAAAATTAATTGAATCAGAGATAGTAAAATCATATTTAGCCCACATTTGTTTATGTGTAGAAATTCTATCCTCAACACTCATTGGTCCTTCAGAATTAAAATAAGTACCTCTAACTTTACAAGTATCATTAAAATATTTTTTGTAGTCAATGCTCTCATTTACAAAGTCATTAAGGTATCCCTGAACTGTTATACAGTTACTTAAAAATTTTTGGTCTGCACTTGTATTATTATTTATATCGCTCTGTGAATTACACGAAAATAAAAAAGCAGCTATAATTACTAAAATTGAATTTTTCATTTTAAATTTTTTCTCAAATCTATTAAAACTAAATTAAAAAGACTTTTGAATTAAAAAATTCATAAAATAATTTTAATTTTATTAGGTGAAAGAAAAAGTTAAAATAATTGAGTGCCCAAGAGATGCTATTCAAAGCATTATGACTTTTATTCCAACAAAAACAAAACTAAAATATTTACAAAGTGTAG
>CAZJXE010000374.1:0-1156 GCA_964549835.1 uncultured Weeksellaceae bacterium | reverse complement strand
ATTCTTGATTATCCTAAATACGAAGAGGAGTTAGATATTGTTAAAAGAACAACATCTGATGCAATACCTTCATTAAATAAAATAATGACAGGTGAAGAAATATTATTATTTCAAAAATTAGTTAGATCTATACCAATTAATAATAATGTTCTTGAATATGCTGTTTCTTTAATAGCCAAAACTAGACCAAATTCAGAAAATAATGATACCATTGTAAATGAATATATTGAGTGGGGTGCAGGTCCAAGAGCTTCTCAGTATATAATATTAGCAGCTAAATGTCATTCTATTTTAAATGGAAAATTTACTCCTGATATTGAAGATGTTAAGGCAATCGCTAAACCTATTTTAAGACATAGAATTGTAAAGAATTATAAAGCTGAGTCAAAAGGAATGAGCGTTGATGATATAATTGATGAAATTTTATAGATAATGATACTTCCTATTGTTGCTTATGGTTCTGATGTATTAAGAAAACCTTGTATTGACATAGATAAGTCTCATACTGATTTAGATATCTTAATTTCAAATATGTTTGAGACAATGTATGCCGCTAGTGGGGTTGGTCTAGCTGCTCCTCAAATAAATAAATCTTTAAGATTATTTATAGTTGACACATCACCTTTTAAAGATGATGAAAATCCTGATCACGAGATTTGTAAAAATGTTTTTATAAATCCAAAAATAATTTCTAAATCTGGTGATTTGTGGGCTTTTAATGAAGGCTGCTTAAGTATTCCTGAAGTAAGAGAAGATGTAAAAAGATATTCAAATATTGAAATAGAGTATTATGATGAAAATTTCAATAAAAAATTAGAGACTTTTGATGGTATAAATGCTAGAGTTATCCTTCATGAATACGACCACATAGAAGGTATTTTATTCGTTGATAAAGTTTCTCCTCTTAGAAAACGAATGATAAAAGGTAAATTAAAAGATATAGTAAATGGTAATCTAAATGCTAATTATAATATAAGAGGGTTTAAATAAATCCTATTTTATATTTACCATTAACATTTTTTCATCTTCAATATATCCTTCTAGCTTATCACCAATTTTAATTTGACCAACTCCTGAGGGTGTGCCAGTAAAAATTAAATCTCCAGCTCTTAGGGTATAAAACTTTGATACGTATGATATAATATGATCAAATGAG
>CAZJXE010000373.1:0-1162 GCA_964549835.1 uncultured Weeksellaceae bacterium | reverse complement strand
GTATCGTGTGCAGAGGATATGAAACTGTATAATATACTCAGAAATGAGAAACCAGTAATACATAAAGTAGGCGAGTAGGCATAAATATTTGTTACTAAAAGTCCATTTGTGGGGAAATCCTAACTAAATAACTAAAGAATCACGAGGAGGTCAAGATGCGTTAAACTCCTTTATTATTAAAATTATGACTATTACGGAGTATTAAAAAATGCACAACTTAATTTCGTTCAATCAGTTAATGGGATCTCAATCAGACCCACATGACGATTTACTCACAGAATACTACGAGTGCTTAATAGAGTGCAATGATGACCAACATATATGCAAGAGAATTTGCAAGGAGGTTTTAGTTGACTAGCACATTTTATTCTCATCCACCCTAAAAGAATTACAAAACCCTTGACCTAAAGTCAGGGGTTTTCTTATTGCATAAATTATGTTATAATATTAAAAAGAGTTGATTACACAATGAAAAGAGTATTGATTACAGGTGGAGCAGGGTTCATAGCACACCACTTAATTGGACAGATACTTGAGAATACGGAATGGGAAATAGTGAGTCTGGATAGATTAGATTATAGTGGCAACCTTAACAGATTGCATGATCTAATGATGACTTTTGAACCAGAGGTACGCAAGAGAGTAAGAATAGTTCATCATGATTTAAAAGCAGAACTTAATCCATTGATTCGTAGTGATATAGGAGAAGTTGATGCAGTATTACATTTAGCAGCAGGGTCACACGTTGATAGAAGTATTGACTATCCAATGGAATTTGTATTGGACAATGTGGTTGGAACTTGTAATATACTAGAGTTTGCGAGGACTTGTAAGAACTTAGAAAGATTCATATATTTCAGTACAGATGAGATTTTCGGACCAGCACCAGACGGAATAAAGTATAAAGAGAATGATAGATATAACTCTACTAATCCATATAGTGCTACGAAGGCAGGGGGAGAAGAGTTAGCAGTTGCATATCAAAATACATATAAACTTCCTGTATTCATCACACATACAATGAATGTATTTGGAGAGAGACAGCATCCTGAGAAGTTTATACCCATGTGTATAAAGAAAGCAAGGGATGGAGAGACAGTTACTATTCATAGTGACAGTACAAAAACTGTACCTGGCTCCAGACATTACATTCATGCAGAGG
>CAZJXE010000372.1:0-1162 GCA_964549835.1 uncultured Weeksellaceae bacterium | reverse complement strand
GCAGAATTAAATAAAGCAACTCAAATTACATTACCAAGAATGTCTTTTGAAATTAATAATATATCTTATGATGCTAGTAGGAAGGCAGGTATAACTCAAACATTCAAAGCAGCAGACACTGAAGATGGTGGGAAAATGAAAAAGGTTTTCATGCCAGTTCCATATAACTTAGGATTTGAATTAAATATATTAGTTAAACAGCAGGATGATGGATTACAGATATTAGAACAAATATTACCATTCTTTCAACCAGGTTTTACACTTTCAATTGATCTTGTAAAATCAATTGGTGAGAAAAGAGATATACCAATGATATTGAATAGCATATCTCAACAGGATGATTATGAAGGTGATTTCTCAACAAGAAGAGCACTTATATACACATTATCATTTACTGCAAAGACCTTTATGTTTGGTCATATTGCAAAAACTCCAGAAGGACTTATTCGCAAAGTTCAGTTGGATTACTACTCAGATACAAATCAACAGACTGCAAAACGTGTACAAAGATATACAGTTGTACCTAAAGCGAAAAAGGATTATAACGAAGATAATGTTATAGATACTGCAGATGAACCATTTATTGAACCAGGTGATGACTTTGGTTTCACTGAAACAAGTTCATTCTTTGGTGATGCAAAAGATTACAGTCCTACAAGACAAACAGATATCTAACCATGAAAAACTCTTATGACTCCTTGAATGATACTTTCAACACTGATCCTGTTGATGAGACTGCTATTGTAAAGGAAGAAAAGAGAAAAAGTCAAATACAAAAACTAACAGATGATGTTAGTAAAGACTATGATTATACAAGAGGTAATTTATATTCATTAATTGAAAAGGGACAAGAAGCAATCAATGGTATTATGGAAGTTGCTGGTGAAACTGCAAGTCCAAGAGCATATGAAGTTGCAGGACAACTTATAAAATCTGTTGCAGACAGTACAGATAAATTAATGGATTTACAGAAAAAGGTTAAAGAGATAGACGAAGATAATCCCAAAACACAAAATACAGTTACGAATAACGCATTGTTTGTAGGTTCGACTAGTGAACTATCAAAAATGTTAAAAGATGGAATACTAAATAATAATAACTCTGAATAGTCTGTAATGGCAAAGACTTCCTGTAAAAAGGGACAATACTATTGTAACACTGA
>CAZJXE010000371.1:0-1169 GCA_964549835.1 uncultured Weeksellaceae bacterium | reverse complement strand
GTAATTACAAGGCCTCAAGCTACAGAGATTGAAGTTAGTACAGGAGAAAAAGTCCTTAATTTTTGTGCTAACAATTATTTAGGTTTATCCTCTCACCCAGAAGTGGTTCAGTCAGCAAAAGATGCATTAGATACTCATGGTTTTGGGATGTCCTCGGTCCGTTTTATTTGTGGAACTCAAGATATTCATAAAAAATTAGAAGAAAAACTTTCTTCTTTTTTATCAACTGAAGATACCATTTTATATGCAGCTGCATTTGATGCAAATGGTGGCTTGTTTGAGCCAATTTTTGGCAAAGAAGATGCAATTATTTCTGATTCATTAAATCATGCTTCAATTATTGATGGAGTTAGATTGTGTAAGGCAGTTAGGTATCGTTATAAAAATAATGATATGCAAGATTTGGAATCTAAGTTAATAGAATCTCAGGCTCAAAGAAATAGAGTTATTGTTACAGATGGTGTTTTTTCAATGGACGGATATATTGCTCAGCTTGATAAAATTTGTGATTTAGCTGAAAAGTATGACGCTTTAGTTATGGTAGATGATTGTCATTCAACTGGTTTTGTTGGTAAAACAGGTCGAGGAACTCATGAACACTGTGATGTTATTGGAAGAGTAGATATAATAACGGGAACATTGGGAAAAGCTCTTGGTGGAGCAATGGGAGGCTTTACTTCTGGAAGAAAAGAAATTATCGAAATGCTTCGTCAGAAATCTAGACCATATTTGTTTTCTAATTCTCTAGCCCCTTCTATAGTTGGGTCTGGAATTAAAGTTTTAGAAATTTTAGAAAAATCAACATCTTTAAGAGATCAACTAGAAGAAAATACTAAATATTTTAGAAAATCTATGTCTGAAGTAGGTTTTGACATAAAAGATGGTGTACATCCAATAGTTCCAGTTATGCTTTATGATGCTAAATTAGCTGGAGAAATGGCTGATAAACTTTTAGACGAAGGTATTTATGTTATTGGATTTTCTTTTCCTGTAGTTCCAAAAGATGAAGCACGAATTAGGGTACAAATTTCTGCTGCTCATAGCATGGAAGACCTTGATAAAGCAATTAATGCATTTGTGAAGGTTGGTAAAGAGTTAAAAGTACTCTAAGGATTATTCATATATAATATTTTGATTTAGATAAAAAAAGTGTAGATTTGCAGCCCTTT
>CAZJXE010000370.1:0-1177 GCA_964549835.1 uncultured Weeksellaceae bacterium | reverse complement strand
AGAATACCTGCCTGTCACGCAGGGGGTCGCGGGTTCGAGTCCCGTCCAGACCGCATTAAACAAGATATAACCTTCTCAAAATGGGAGGGTTATATTTTTTGAAAGAACTTGTTCTTTAAAATAAATGTTTTTCTAATTCACTTAATTTTTTAAACTCAAGTCCTTTATGGTCAAGAATTGATTTATGAAATCCCCTCTTTACTAGAGTAGTTCTCATAGTTCTTACAGATAAATTTTCTTCAATTAGATCATCACTTAAAGGAGGATATCCAGATTGTTGATAATCTATATCATCTGGAAATTTTAAAGTTTTTTTTCATTTTATAAATGGATTAATATAATCATAATTTATTTGAATACTTGGTATAAGTTCTGTGTCTTCAATAGTTTCTAGACTATCCCAAAGTGGTACACCATTCATTCGATTAGCTGAGGAGTAAGAGGGTGAAATTGAATACATGATTGTCCCTTTTTTAAAGGTCCTAGGCGTAAAGTGATGATTTGATTTATTTACTTCTTTTAATAATATAAATTTTTTAGGAAAATTTTTAAAAATAACAACAGAGTTTTCATTAACCTCAACATACATATTAAAAAATGACCTTAAAACAAATAAAATATTATTTTTATCAACCTCCTCAACAATAAATTTAAATGACAAATCTTCATCATTTATATTTTTAAAATACTTCTTTGAAAATGCACTAAATTCATCAATAGAAACTTTCATTTTAAGTCTTCTTGACTTAATGTCTCTTTTTATACCATTCTTTACACAAATAAAAAAATTTTCAAATGACATCGTTTTTATGATAGAACAAATTAAAGTGTGTTATAAATTAGTTAACCTAATGAATTAATCTTTCCAATCGTCACCAATATAGTCTACTTCAAAACTAAGTTCATCTTCACCTGTATCCTCATATTTACCATTAGAATTTAAAAAGTCAATGAGTTCATAATCATCCATTGATTCTAATTTTTTTTTTAGGTCTGGTTGGTCTTCAAGTTCCCACTCACAATCAGTAATAACAGTTTTTTTACCATATATTTTCATAAGTTTAATATTTTATTAGTTTTTAATTTCTTCCCAAATATCATCTTGTTTTTCAAAACACAAAAATGTGGACAATCATTATTATTTTATTTAATTATAAAAAATATTTAAATATTAAGA
>CAZJXE010000369.1:0-1178 GCA_964549835.1 uncultured Weeksellaceae bacterium | reverse complement strand
CCTGAATTATTAAATAACCAACAGCTGGTAAAGTTCTCAGAATTATTTTCACTATTAGAAGTGACAATTAAATCTTTTATTCCATCATTAGTTAAGTCGAGATAATATGCTGCTGGAAATATCTCCAAATTTGCGGGTATAGTATTTGAATTATTTTGAGGAAACATTGAGTCAACCATAATCATATTTGCACTTGTACTATCTCCTCCGTTAATTAGTAAGTTTAGATTACTAAAGCTTATATCTCCAAGTACTATATCTTTATCATAGTCATTATCTATATCAATTAATAGAAGAGTAGAACCTGCATGTTTTTGTTTAGCATTAGGATGATTGATTATTGGAGGGCATTGACAGTTTTGACAGTTTAAAGTGTAATTGTTTAATCCTTCGTAAAAGTTTCCCCAACAGCTTTCACTAAGTTCAAATAAAATGGTGTCACAACTTCCAATAGTTTCCATTGCTAGGTTTTTATGAAATTCAATAAACCCACCAGTAATTTTAAAAGTTAAAATATCTAAATCTCCATCATAATCTACATCACTTACAGCTGGAACGTCAACAGCAGAAATATAAATATTTATAGGGTTTGGACCTCCATAATCACTTAATACAAGATTGGTTACTAGACTAAAGCTTAAACTTGTAGTGGATGTATTTTCATAGATTGCTACACCACCAGTTGAGTAAGTGTAAATGTCATTTTTTCCATCACAATTGTAGTCAGCTAAAATAACCCAGTCATGTAAATCAGGAAACGATTGTCTATAATCAGGGGCAAAGACAAATTGTCCATTTTTATTTAAATATGGAAGTATTTTATCTCCTGATTTATCAAAAACTATTAAGTCTTTTTTTCCATCTAAATCAAGGTCGATATCATTAAATTGGGTAGAGTTTAACCCACCTGCCCATGCATTTTTAAAAAGAACACCATTTTCATTAACAATTACAGTAGTATCTCTGTGAAAATTATTTTGACAAAAAACCTCATAATTAACAAATAAAAGTAAAAGTAAAAGTGTGTTTTTTATCACAGTATCTTATTAAAGGTTTTACAAAGATATTTAATATGATATATGAAAATGAATTTTTATTATATTTTCTTAGATATTCATATATCTTGAATTATTATATTTAGGATGAAAAGATTATATTTGCCGTCCCTAAAAAGTTAA
>CAZJXE010000368.1:0-1197 GCA_964549835.1 uncultured Weeksellaceae bacterium | reverse complement strand
TAGGAAATACTTACACCGTTAGTGGCTTGTATGATAGTTTGTATCAAACAAGTGAAGGTTGTGATAGCTTAGTAATTTTAGATTTAACTATTAATTATTCAGATACGACTACTACCCAAATTACGGCTTGTAATTCATATACTTGGCTTGGCACAACATATTCTGTAACTGGAGTTTATGATAGTTTATTGTCAAACATTTATGGTTGTGATAGTTTAGCTATTATAGATTTGACTATTAACTTTTCTGATACTACAACAACACAAATTACAGCTTGTGATTCATATACTTGGCTCGGATCATCATTGACGATAAGTGGAAATTACGATAGTTTATTAGTTAATCAGAATGGTTGTGATAGTATGGTTATTTTAGATCTTACCATTAACAATAGTGTAATAAATTCAATTTCTGATACAGCTTGTGATTCTTACATTTGGGATGGAACAGTATATGATTCTTCTGGACAGTATACTAATACCTATTCATCATTTTTGGGATGTGACAGTATTGTTTTTCTAGATCTTTTTATATTAAACTCAACAATTAGTTCAACTATTGTTAGCTCATGTAATAGTTATCAGTGGAATGGAAATACTTATACTACAAGTGGTTTGTATGATAGTGTATTTGTAAATTCACAGGGATGTGATAGTGTTGCTCAGATTTTTTTAACAATCATACAGCCTATTATTACAAATCTAGATGTTGAAGCATGTGGTATTTATTCGTTTGCTGGTAACAACTATACTTTATCTGGGATATACTATGATTCATTAAATGCTGTCAGTGGTTGTGATAGTATTGTTATTTTAGATTTAACCATATCAAATAATTTGTCAGCAACTGCTAATATTTATGATGTGCTTTGTTATGGAGATTCTACTGGGCAAATTGATTTAAGTGTTGGTCTAGGAATCCCACCATATACTTATCAATGGTCTAACGGTTTAACAACCCAAGACATTTCACAATTATTTGGCGATAGTATTTACTCATGTTTAATAACAGATAGTTTTGGGTGTTTTTTAGATACATCTTTCTTCATTTCTCAACCAAGTGCATTGTTTGTAAATCCAGTAGTATCTAATATTTTATGCTATGGAGATAGTACAGGAAGTATTAATTTAAATATTACTGGCGGGAATGATCCATATGTTGTTGATTGGGGAAGTGTTGATACAAATAATTTATATG
>CAZJXE010000367.1:0-1205 GCA_964549835.1 uncultured Weeksellaceae bacterium | reverse complement strand
AACCTCATTTTGAATGTTTGTGCAAATATAATAAGAAATGAAAAAAAATATTTTTAATTAAAGAATGAGTTCCTCAATACCATTAATAAGATTTTGCCATGAAAACTTAGATTTTTCTATAGCTGCATTTTTTTCAAATTTCTCTTCTCTTTCATTTACATAAAAATCAACGATTGCATCTGCAATGTCTGAAGGATTTTGACTAGTGACATAGCCAACTTTATTATTTGGCACAATTTCAGCGAGACCACCAACATCGGTAACAAGCATTGGCCTTTCAAAATGATATGCAATTTGCGTAACTCCACTTTGAGTCGCTGTTCTATATGTCTGTGTAATCATATCAGATGCACAAAAATAATTTTTGACATCAGACTCGGGTATAAAATCACTTTTTAAAATTATACTTGACTTAATATCTAATTCATCAATTAAATTCATGTAATCATCAATATTATCATAGAACTCTCCAGCAACAATTAGTTTAATTCCTAAGTCCTTAATTCTTTTATCTGACATAGCCTTAAGCATTAAATCTAAACCTTTGTATTTTCTTACAAACCCAAAGAAAAGCAAATATTTATCTTCGCTATTTAGGCTTAAATTATGCTTGGCTTTTTCCTTATCTAATTTATCACCAAAAGTATCATATATTGGATGGGGAATAAATTTTTTATTTTTTGATTTTGTAAATTTTAATAAATCATCAAGCACAGATGCAGATAAAGTTAAGTAAGCATCACAACTTGAAATAAAATATTTAGTTAAATAAAAATCTCCTATCCTTTTTTCATGTGGAATAATATTATCAGTAATAGCTAAGATTTTAGTTTTAGAACTTATTAGTCTAGCAATAGTTCCTAAACAAGGTGCCATAAAAGGAAGCCAATACCTAATTACAACATAATCAGCTTGTTGATTATTAATTTCTCTTACTACATTAAACCAATTGAATGGATTTATAGAATTTATTGCACTCTTAATTTTTATTCCTTTGGGTGGGTCAGATTCTTCATACTGTGTTTTGCCCGGAAATAAAAATGATGGGTACTGTAACTTAAAAGAAAAAACCTGAATATCATCTCCATTTTCTAGAAATGCCTTTGCTAAGCAGTTATTAAAATTTGCAATACCTCCTCTGTAAGGATGAGCAGGACCAATAATAATTACTTTTTTAGCAGACAAAATTTAGACTTCCTTTTCTA
>CAZJXE010000366.1:0-1206 GCA_964549835.1 uncultured Weeksellaceae bacterium | reverse complement strand
AGCAAATTTACAAATATTGATCTTATCTTATGATTAAAATCAATAAGTTTGCATACATGAAATTTCATTATTTATTTTTCCTTTTCATAATTCTTTTTTCATCATGTGAGACAGATTTTGATGTAAATGCTCAATGGGAAGATGTCACTATTGTATATGGCTTAATTGATCCAAATATTGAAGATCAGTTAATAAAAATTAATAAGGCTTTCCTTGGTCAAGGAGATGCACTTCAGATGGCATCTATTGCTGATTCATCTAACTATAACCCCTCAGATTTACATGTAAAGATACACAGAATAAGACAGCAAGCTTTTAATCAATATGATACTTTATCTTCAGTAACACTTAATGATACAATCTTAGACAAAGATGATGGTCTTTTTTCAACTGATAATAATATAATTTATACCTTTAAAAAGCCAAGTTCTTTCTACAATACAAATTCATTATATGCTCTAGAAATTATTAATTTAATTTCTGGTCATAAAGTAACATCTCAAACAGAAATTATTAATACCTTTTCTTTTGAATCTCTAAACCCTAGTTTTGAATGGGGACTATATAATGGGGATTTACCAGATAGTTTAAAATTTAGAACTAAAAATATTGAGTGGCAACCATCTACTAATGGTGTAATTTACCAGTTGGATATTGTAATTAATTATATTGAAAATAATGATACTATTAATTTACCTTGGAGCCAACCTCTAGTAGAATATACTAGTGGAAATATGAGTTTAAAAATAAAAGGAGACCAATTTTTTCAATTTCTTACAACTAATCTAACAAATAATACACCAAAACAGTTTTTAAATCTTGATTTGGTAATGACTGTAGGATCAGACGATCTTAAAACCTATATTAATGTAAACAAGCCATTTTCTGGTATAGTTCAAGAAAGACCTGTATTTTCTAATATCAATAATGGTGTAGGGCTTTTTTCTTCTAGATTTACTTATGATGATATAAAGGGAATTGAACTAACTAATGGTACTATTAATTATATGATCAATGATCTTGACCTTGGTTTTGAATAAATGACACTTTGTCACTATTTTTCTGATTAACCTTTTTTAAAAAACCTTTTTTGTCAGTTTTAACTTCTTTTTTTTAAAGTGGTATACTATTTGCAATAATGATTGTTGAATTAAATTTTGAATTAAAATAAAAAAAAATGAGTAAAATAATTGGTATAGATTTAGG
>CAZJXE010000365.1:0-1218 GCA_964549835.1 uncultured Weeksellaceae bacterium | reverse complement strand
GAGTAAGACTTTTATATAATTTTATAAAAAACTTTTAACTTTTAATGCCTGAAAAAAAAGTATTAGTCGGCATATCTGTAGGAGATGTTCATGGTATTGGAGTAGAAATTATTATGAATGCTTTTACCGAAAGTAATCTTTTAGATAAGTGTATTCCAATTGTTTTTTGCCCACATCAAATCTTTCTTGATTATTTAAGTCAAATAAAAATTCTAGATTCTAATATTAGTTTTACAAATAGCTTTGATAATATAATAGAAAATTCGATTAATGTTTTTCAAATAGACGGATTAAAACATAAATTAAATCTAGGTAAACCATCAAAAAATTCTGCTCTTATTGCATTAAAATCATTAGAAGAATGTTGTTTCCATCTTAAAAACAAAAAAATTAATGCATTAGTTACTGCGCCTATTGACAAATATCAAATAAGAAAATCTGCACCTAATTTTATTGGGCATACGGAATATCTAGAAAGTCAATTTGATGGAAAATCTTTAATGGTGATGTTAAGTGAAAAAATGAAAATCGCATTTATCACTAGCCATATTCCTCTAAATAAAGTATCTGAGAATATTGATGAAAAAAAAATAATTAATAAAACTATTCAACTTAATTATTCATTAAAAGAAGATTTCAATATTTCAAATCCAAGGATAGCTGTTCTAGCTTTAAATCCTCATGCAGGAGAAAATGACATGCTAGGAATTGAAGAATCTACAATTATTTCCCCTGCTATTAGAAAATTACAAGAAAAAGAAAACATTATTGCTGAAGGACCTTTTTCTGCAGATAGTTTCTTTACTGAGGAAAAATTAAGTAAGTACGATGGAATAATAGCTATGTATCATGATCAAGGCTTAATTCCCTTCAAAGGATTATCATTTTCAAATGGTGTTAATTATACTGCTGGTCTAAATACTATAAGAACCTCGCCTGTTCATGGCGTAGCTTATGATATTAGTGGTAAAAGAACTGCAAATGCTAACTCATTTATTGCAGCCGTAAATTCTGCTTGTAAAATATTTATTTCTCGAAATTCATAAAAACTATACTAAAATTTCATCGAGTTTGGCATTCAAGTATTATTTATGGAGAAATTTATATATTTGCAGCCCCTTAAATTTAATTATATGAATGAATATAAGATTAAATTAAATGGTTTGAAAGATGGTAGTTACAGTAATTCATTCACAATTAGGGGAGAGTTCTTTGAAG
>CAZJXE010000364.1:0-1221 GCA_964549835.1 uncultured Weeksellaceae bacterium | reverse complement strand
GAAAATCAAGACTTTTATGATAAAAGTCGAATAAATAAAAATATTAGAATCAATAATATTAAAAAAAATGATCAATCTTCTCCATACTTTCTTTACTCACAAGCAGAAATTAATATTCAGTGGGCGTTTACAAGAATAAAATTCAATCAATTTTTTTTAGCAGCTTACGAGTTGCAAAAAGCTTATGTTCTTTTGAAGAAAAATGAAAAATTATTTCCAGAGTTCGTTCTTAATAAAAAACCATTAGGTATTCTAAATATTTTGATAAGTTCTATTCCTCAGGAATACTCATGGATATTAAACATTGTTGGAATAGAAGCTAATATTAATTCTGGATTTGAAGAGTTGTATGAGGTTTTACGAAATTGCGAAACAAATAATGATTTGGAAATATATAAGAGTGAGATTATTTTTTATTTATCATTCTTAGAGATGAATATGAGAAATGATAAAAAATCAAAACAAAATCTCTTATTTAAAATTGAAAATTGTTGTTTAAATAATGATTTAATGATCTTTAGCGCTGCACGACTTTCGAATAAACTTGGGGAAAATGAAAAGACTGTAAAGATTCTGCAAAATCGAACACAAAATAATAGTCAGTTTGATTTTCATTACTTGAACTATCTATATGCAATGTCCAAATTATATCAACTTGATTTTAAGAATGCTAAAGATTATTTCTTGAAATTCGTCAACAATTATAATGGTCAAAATTATATTAAGTCTGCATATCATAAATTATTTCTTATTTCTTATTTAACTGATTCTATTGATGATCAAGAATTTTATAGAAATTTAGTTTTAGAGAAGGGGAGAACATTGATTGATGAGGATAAACAAGCGGAGAATGATATGAAAAATAATATTAATTTAAATTATGAATTGCTCTTGGCAAGAATATTATTTGATGGCGGTTATTATTTTAAGGCTCTTGATAAGCTAAATACAATTAATGTTGAAGATCTAGAAAAAAACTCCGACTATAAAATTGAATATTATTATAGACTTGCCAGGTCAAATCAAAGGATTATCAATAATCAAAAAGATAAAATTGCTTTGTTTTCTAAAGTATTAGGTTTAGAAAATCCATCTAATCTTTACTATCATCCAATGGCAGCATTACAAATAGGTCTTGAATATGAAATAATAGGAGATAAAAAAAATGCTATTAATTATTTTAACAAAGTTTTTGATTATAGAAATTATAATTACGAAAAT
>CAZJXE010000363.1:0-1221 GCA_964549835.1 uncultured Weeksellaceae bacterium | reverse complement strand
ATTCTGAAGTTGTTCATATTATGGAAGATAAAGAGATATATTCTGTCTATGAATTAATGGGGGTTGGTTCATACGATGGTTATAAATACTTTGATCTTACTGAGTTTAAAAATAGGTTTGCTGAGGAGAAAAATCTAAGAGTGCGTCTTAGTGACAAAACATTTTTAGATCATAATGAATCAATTGAATATCTTCAAAAAAATGCAAAAAAAGTGCTTTTAGGGGCTAATCTTAAAAGTAATGAATATGGTCATGTTTTATTTGCTGACTATTTCTTCTTTATTACTGGCTTTCACGGCTTTCACGTATTTAGTGGAGTTGTTCTTTTAATTATTTTATTGATAAACACAATAGCTGGAACTTATGAAAGAAGAGGGCATTATGAAATGGTAGAAAAAATAGGTTTGTATTGGCATTTTGTCGATTTGGTATGGGTATTTGTATTTACGTTCTTTTATCTTGTTTAATAAAAAAATAAATTATGTCAGACGAACAACATAGTGGAAATTGGTGGATCTGGAAAGTTTTTTGGATTCTATTAGGAGTTACTGCATTTGAGGTAATGCTTGGTATTTTAAAAGTAGATGGTTATCTTCCAGATTTCCTAGTCTTTGACACTTTCTTAGGATTGGCTTGGCTAACTCACATTTTTATTATTCTTACTTTAATAAAAGCAGGATACATTGTAATGGTGTTTATGCATTTAGGCGATGAACAAAAAACTCTTCAATGGACAATAATTGTACCAGCATTTATATTGGTTCCGTATCTTTTGTTTATAATTCTTTCCGAAGCAATCCATGCTAATTTAATGCTTTAAAATCATGTCATTGAATATTAAAACCATAACTACTATAACAATACTTGTTTTATTACTTGTTGTGCCACCAATTATTTATTCTTATGTCACCAAGGGATATAATAATTTTATTAAACTTGAAATTATAGGAGAAAAGGATTCTGAAGGAAATGATCATAAAATTTCAAGTTTTTCTTTCATTAACCAAGAAAGTAATATTATAAACAGTGATAGTATGCTTGGTAATATTTATATAGCAGATTTTTTCTTTACCACTTGCCCTACAATTTGTCCTGTTATGACAAAAAATATGGCTTATGTTCAGAAAAAACTTAATGTATACCCAAACATTAAATTTTTATCACACACTGTAAATCCCACTACAGATACTCCAGAAAGGTTTTTAGAATATATTGAAGAAA
>CAZJXE010000362.1:0-1224 GCA_964549835.1 uncultured Weeksellaceae bacterium | reverse complement strand
TCTTATTAGTAGAAATCCAAATGCTGACTTGATATTAAAAGAAGATCCTCAATATCAGAATTTAACTTACAAAAAACCTAGTTCTGAATTTGACTTGTGCTGTAGAGACAATCAACCAAAACCATCAATGCCTAGAACTCCAATTATTCCTAATTTTCACAAGGAAAATTTTAATAATGGCTTAAAAACTATTTTTTCTCAAACAAATGAAGTACCCAAAGTTTACATGAGGTTAAAAATTAATGGAGGTAATCTATTAGAAAATAGTAAAAAAGTTGGTGTTGCTGATTTAACTGCTCAAATGATGAATGAAAGTACTTTAAATAAATCTTCTGAAGATATAAGTGTTGCACTTCAGAAATTAGGAAGTACAGTTAATTTTAATTCTGATGGGGATGTAACTACATTATATATTGAAACTTTAACTGATAATTTTTCACAAACTATTGATATTGTTGAAGAAAAGCTTTTTTCACCAGCTTTTAATGATGAAGATTTTAAAAGAGTTAAAAAGACTAATTCAGAAGGTTTAGAATCTATGAAAAAAAATTCTCAATACTTAGCCTCTACAACAATGGGTAAAGTACTATTTGGTGAAACACCTTATGGTAATTCTATGAATAAGAAAAACTTAAAGAAAATCAAATTAAAAGATATTCAAGAATTCTATAATACCTATTCACCTAATGTTAGTGAATTAGTAGCTGTTGGAAATATTTCAAAAGATGAGTTTTATTCTCATTTAGATTTTTTGAAAAAATGGGAAAATAAGAATATTAATTTACCATCTAATTTTGAATTTCCTACTGACAATACTACTCAAATCTATTTATTAGATAAAGAAGGTGCTTCACAATCTTATATTATGATGGGACATAAGTCTAATAATTATGATGTTGATGGAGAATTTTTCAAATCTCAAATAATGAACAGATCTTTGGGTGGTGGTGCAAGTGGAAGATTATTTTTGAATCTTAGAGAAGATAAAGGATATACTTATGGTGCATATTCATTCTTTATGGGAGAAAAACAAACAGGAATGTTCGGTATTCAGACAAGTGTTAAAACCGAGGTTACTGACAGTGCCTTAGCTGAAATTTTTTCTATTTTAGATAATTATACAAATACAGGGCTAACTGATGATGAATTAAATTCAACTAAAGAATCTTTTTTAAATTCTGCATCAATGAAATATGAAACACCTAATCAAAAACTAGGATTCTT
>CAZJXE010000361.1:0-1225 GCA_964549835.1 uncultured Weeksellaceae bacterium | reverse complement strand
TAAAGATAATTGTGAATAGTTAAATTATGAGCAATATTAAAATAATTATCAGTTGCATAATTAATTTGTCCGTTTCCATATGTAGGTGCATAATTTGCATCAACTCCAGCAACTAATACTATATCGTCAAGAAAATTAGGATCTGAAAACAAGTATTTTTCATGAGTTAAAGTTTTTTCAACTTGATGTTCAACTTCATCAACTGTATTTGCAGAAAATCTACCATAATACATTTCAGGGTAAAAGTCACCACCTCCATCAAATTCACAATAATATAAATCAGAAATATGAGATCCAGAATTACCGCTAAAAGAAGGTATCTGAGAAACATCACCAACTAAAAGTAAATAAGTTGGAGCAGGATCATTAACAGTTGCATTATCATATAAGCCTTGAACATAAGATTTAATTGATGCAGTTGTTGTGCCAACATTTGGATCATTAGTATAGGATTCTACAACATGAAATCCCTTCTTTGTTTTCCACTCAATTAATGGCTGTAATGGAGTTTGAAATAAAGGATCAGAAATAATAACGTACTTAACAGGGTATGTAGTAATAATATCTTCTGGACTTGGAGGCAAATAATTAATACATTTTTTATAAAGATGCTCAAACTCAGCAGAATAAAACATTTGATTATTTTCTTCACTAGCATTAGTAAAGCTAACCTTAATCTCTAAACTTGTAATAATTTCGAGTTCTTGTTTTAGAGGATTATAAGAAAAAGGAGAAATTATAATTCTAGCTAATTGGACCTCTCTCATCTTTCCTAATAGTTCAGTACTTACAATATTATCTTGAAAAAATCTATCCTCTTTATAAATCTTATTGTTTATATGAAAAACTATTTCATCAGCTGTTGACCCCTTTGAAATAGATGGTTGACGTGGCAAAATATACTGATTAATACCAAATTCTGATAGTTTAACTTTTTTTGATTCTTTATGAATTATTTCAATATTTATTTCAGCATCATTTGGAACAGAAATTAACTTCTTTAATGAAGGTAACTCAGGACTTCCAATTTCAGAATTAGATGAATAGTATGGAACTGTCAACTTAACAAATTCACCATTTTCTGTTTTAATTTTATTAGTATTAATTAAATTTAATTGATTTATGATTTTAAAACTATTTTCTGATTTTTCAGTAACAGCAAAACGATTATTCTCTTTTGAAAGACTTATGTCTTTAGCATAAATATTTAAAGTAAATAGAATTA
>CAZJXE010000360.1:0-1231 GCA_964549835.1 uncultured Weeksellaceae bacterium | reverse complement strand
AAAATGGATTACGAACCAAAAAGAGCACACTTCTACAAATATCATGAAGAAGATATTCTAAAAGATATTGAAGAGTATGTATCAGGAACTTATCAAGGACATTACACAGGAAATTCACATGAGTTTCGTAAGGTTCAAACAATTGATTTGATGGCATCTAAGGATTTAGCTGCTTCTTTCTGTCAGGCAAATATCTTGAAATATGGAAGTAGGTATGGAAACAAAGACGGAAAAAATAAAAAAGACTTGATGAAAGTAATACATTATGCTATGCTACTATTACACTTTGATGGACACTATAGTCAACCATCAATGCCTAGTGGTAATATTGACCTCAACATGCCTTAATAAAATTATGAACTTAAGTGATAACACTCTCGGTATACTAAAAAACTTTGCAGGAATTAATAATTCAATTCTTGTAAAGGAAGGAAATCAACTTCGTACCATCTCAGTAATGAAAAACATTCTTGCTGAAGCAGAGATACCAGAAGACTTTCCTCGTCAGTTTGGAATCTATGACTTGAATCAATTCTTAAATGGATTGAGTCTACATTCAGATCCTAATTTAGATTTTACTGAGCAATCATATCTTACAATTAGTGAGGGTAGAAGGAAGGTTAAGTATTTCTTTGCAGATCCACAGGTTATAATTGCTCCTCCAGAGAAGGAGATTACACTTCCTACTGAAGATGTTTGTTTCCAATTAGAGAGTATTACATTAGAGAAATTACTCAAAGCAGCAGCAGTATATCAATTACCTGATTTATGTGCAGTTAGTGAAAATGGTACTATCAAACTTGTAGTTCATGATAAAAAGAATGATACATCTAATGAGTTTGCAATAGTTGTTGGTGAGACAGATAGAAATTTCTCATTCAACTTTAAGATAGAAAATATTAAGATTATACCTGGTGCTTATGATGTTGTTATATCATCTAAGTTACTTTCTAGATTTGTTAATAGTAAGTTGAATCTTACTTATTACATAGCATTAGAACCAGATTCTACATTCGAGTAATGTATCATAATAATTTTTTTACTGATGAGCAATGGGAATGTATAAGGGTATGTGTAGCAAACGCACCTATACCCTATGATATAACTAAGAAAAAAATTCCTGCTGATATCTTAGAAAAAATAGGACAACCTAGAAGAGAAAAACAGGAAGGCATTCTTAATGTAAAATACGATTTATCACGATATGGAATTACAGATCAATGAATAACAT
>CAZJXE010000359.1:0-1234 GCA_964549835.1 uncultured Weeksellaceae bacterium | reverse complement strand
CATTAAAGTTTTCAATTGACATACCACATTCAAATCCTTTCTTAACTTCAGCTACATCTTCCTTAAATCTTTTTAAAGTAGATAATTGACCTGTATATACAACAACTCCATCTCTTATCAATCTGACCTTACTTTTTCTAGCAATTTTACCATCTACAACCATACATCCAGCAATTGTTCCAACTTTCGAAATTTTGAATGTTTCTCTTACCTCAATATTACATATTATCTTTTCTTCAACATCTGGACTAAGCATACCTTCCATAGCTAATTTTAAGTCTTCAATTGCTTTATAAATTATTGAATATAATCTTATGTCTATATTTTCAGATTCTGCTACTTTTCTTGCCTGTAATGAAGGTCTAACTTGAAAACCTATTATAATTGCATCAGATGCTGCAGCTAACATAACATCAGACTCAGAAATTTGACCTACAGCTTTTTGAATAATATTTACCTTTATCTCTTCATTAGATAATCCTTCTAGTGAGTCCGAAAGTGCTTCAATAGAACCATCTACATCTCCTTTAACAATAATATTTACTTCTTGAAACTCACCAATAGCAATTCTTCTTCCAATTTCATCTAAGGTTAGGTGTTTTTGAGTTCTTACACTTTGTTCTCTTTCAAGCTGCATTCTTTTTGCAGCAATTTTTTTAGCTTCTTGTTCACTATTCATAACAAAAAACTCATCCCCAGCAGTTGGAGCTCCATCTAAACCTAATAGAACTACTGGAGTTGATGGGCCAGCAGAATCTTTTTTATTTCCTCTTTCATCAAGTAATGCTTTTACTTTTCCACTACATCTTCCAGCTAAAACATAATCTCCAACCTTTAAAGTCCCTTTTTGAACTAAAATTGTAGAGAGGAAACCCTTTCCTTTATCTAGTGAGGCTTCAACTACTGTACCTTGAGCATTTCTATTTGGATTAGCTTTTAAAGCCAACATTTCAGATTCCAATAAAACCTTCTCTAATAAATCTTGTACTCCTGTTCCTTCTTTAGCAGAAATATCATTTGATTGATACTTACCTCCCCAATCTTCAACCAACATATTAATTTCAGCTAATTCTCCTTTTATTTTTTCAGCATCAGAATTAGGAAGATCAATTTTATTTATCGCAAAAATAATAGGAACTCCAGCAGCTTGAGCATGACTAATTGCCTCTTTTGTTTGTGGCATTACCTTATCATCTGCAGCAACAACTATTATTACAATATCAGTAACCTTTGC
>CAZJXE010000358.1:0-1238 GCA_964549835.1 uncultured Weeksellaceae bacterium | reverse complement strand
GTTTAATTGTTGTTTCTCATGACAGAGAGTTTTTACAAGGTTTAACAGAAAAGGTATATGAGTTTAAAAGTCAGAATATCAAAGAATATCATGGTGATATAAATACTTTTTTATCTGAAAGAAGCTTTGATAATTTTAAGCAACTTGAAGCATCACAAAAAGATCAAAAGGTAATTGAAAAGAATAAAAAAACAGAAACAAATAATTTTTTAGAGCAAAAAAATATTAAGAGAAAAATTAATAAGCTTAAAAAGGAGATTATTAAATTAGAAAGAAAAATTAGCTCACTTTCAAGTATCATAAAAGAAAAAGATGAAGTTTTATCTGATCCAATTAAGTTTAAAGATTTGTCTAATGATAAAGAATTTTTCCAATTGTATGATGAGGAAATGAAAAAATTAAAATACTTGGAAAATGAATGGACAACAAAAAATGAAGAGCTTGATAGCATTACATAGGATTATGCTTCAAACAAAAATTAATATTTCTAATTTAGATTATGTTAATTTGCAAAATGAAGCATAAATCTGGTTTTGTAAATATAATTGGTAATCCTAACGTTGGTAAATCAACTTTAATGAATTCTTTAATAGGTCAAGATCTTTCTATTATTACAAGTAAAGCACAAACAACAAGACATAGGATTAAGGGGATTCTTAGTAATGAAAATTATCAAATAGTTTTTTCTGATACTCCTGGAGTTATCAAGCCAGCATATAAACTTCAAGAAAGCATGATGCAATATGTTAAATCAGCATTTCAAGATGCCGATGTAATAATGTATGTTGTTGAAATTGGGGAGAAAGGTTTGAAAGACAATGATATTTTTGAAAAAATACAACAATTGAAAATACCACTAATTATTCTTTTAAATAAGATTGATTTAGTTTCTCAGGAAAAAGTTTTAGAGGAAATAGAAAATTGGACAAGTAAATTTTCAACTGCAAAGGTTTTGCCTATCTCTGCTTTAAACGGTTTCAATATCAATGAAGTTATTGAATTAATATTAGAAGTTCTTCCCGAATCTCCTGCATATTACTCAAAAGATGATGTTACAGACAAATCTGAACGTTTTTTTATTGAGGAAATAATTAGAGAAAAAATATTAAAACATTATAAAAAGGAGGTACCTTATTCTGTAGAAATATCAGTAGAGGAATTTTTTGAAGAAGAAGAAATTATTAAAATACGAGCTATTATATATGTTTTAAGAGAAAGTCAAAAAGGAATTATTATTG
>CAZJXE010000357.1:0-1246 GCA_964549835.1 uncultured Weeksellaceae bacterium | reverse complement strand
ATTCAATATTACCTGAGCCAGTTAGCTTTATTGTGTAAGTTAAAGCATCATTAGCCTTAACTTCATTTTTGTCAACTTTTGATGAAATTTCAAAACTACCAACTGCACCATTAAATTTTTTTGGCTTAGGCTCAGGAAGTTCTTTTACATTTACTGTTAATGATTTTGATGAAATTTTTTCTTCTCTTACATTATAAGAATTAAAAAAATTAGCAAATGGGTCTCTTCTATTTCTTTGATTAGCTATTCTAATGCTACATGTTACTTCTATTGGATCTACTTCTAGTTTACCTGACTTTTGAGCAGTTAAAACAGTTTTTTTAATCACTGCAGTGTTATATGCAACACCATCGATAACTTCTCTTTTAAATCTACTAGATGATTCTAAGTCTTTTTTCCAAAATCCATTTAGATTTGGAAGTTTTGAAAGTTCGGTATTTTCAAGCTCTAATCTAGTATGTAATTTATAACTAACAATAATTTGTTCTCCTACAACAATATTGTTTTTATTAGTTTTTACCGAAATAAAAAGATTTTTTGTAATACTATTATTATTCTGCTTTCTTCCTTTAACTACAGTTATAGTTATAGGCTTACTTGAAATTGTTTTTTTATTTGCATAAACACTTGCAGGGCTGATTACATAACTCCCCTCTTTTGAGGCAGATAGATAATACGAAAAAGTAGTTGTAATTTCACTTTTACTTTCACCATTAACAAAACTATAACTGCTAGATGAACTTGAATTAGGACCACTTATAATTCTTAATCCTGAAAAATTTGGACTTTTAAAATCTTTTGCTTTTGAATCTACAGTAAATTTTACTAAAATCTGTTCACCAACAATAACAGGATTTTTATCAACACTGGCAGTAATTGTTTGAGCATTAGAAGAAAATATAATGCTTAGTGTTAAAGTTAAAATTGAAATTATTTTTTTCAAGCTACCAATCTTTTAAGATTTTTATTTTTTGTCCTTTAGTTTTTTTCTTTTGGAGTTTTTCTTGTAGTTCTTTTTCTTTTTGCTGAAGTGCTTCTAGCATTTTCTTAGCATCTTCTTTGCTCATTTCGTCTTTTTTTTCTTCTTGATTTTTCTGATCGTTTTCTTTTTGTTCTTTATTATCATTCTTTTTTTCTTGATCTTGATTCTGATCTTTTTCCTCTTTGTCCTTATCTTGATCTTGATCTTGATCTTGTTGTTGTTGTTGTTGTTGTTGTTGTTGTTGTTGTTGTTGTTGTTGTTGTT
>CAZJXE010000356.1:0-1258 GCA_964549835.1 uncultured Weeksellaceae bacterium | reverse complement strand
GGTTGTAAATTTGATGAGTTAGGAGCAAGTGTGGCTGCTTTTAAACATTTCTTAACTACATCTTCTGGAATTTCTTTATCTGTAAATCTTCTTACTGATCTTCTTTTTTCTACAATATCAAAAAAATTCATCTTAATTATTTAATATTTTTAGTAAAAATACAAAACCCACTTAAATCATTAATTTATTTGTTTTATCTATAATTTAAATTTTACTTTTTTTAGGTCTAACATGAAGTTTTAAAAGACGTTTCGATTCTTCTCTAACAAAATTATCTTTTCGAAGATTCCATAACTGGTCCCTAATAATTTTATTTGATAATTTAGGAGAAATAATAGGATTTTTATAAATTTCTGGAATACTTATATCAATTAAGTCAATTTCTGTTAAAAGCCATGGTTGATGAATAAATTCATTTTTAATTTTTGATAATTCAGGCAGCCATTTTTTTATAAACTCACAATTAGGGTCTTTTTCAATTGATTGTTTAATAGGATTGTAAATTCGAATTGAATTAATTCCAGTTACTCCTGCTTGCATTTGAAATTGTGTAAAATGAATTCCTGGTTCATAATCTAAAAACAATTTTGCCATATGATATACGCCTCTTCTCCAATCTTGTTCTAAATAATGACACAAAAAAGAAACAAGCATAGCTCTCATTCGAAAGTTAAGCCAACCAGTAGTTATAAGACATTTCATGCTTGCATCAACCATTGGAAATCCGGTATTACCTTTTTTCCAGCTTTCTAAAAGCTTGTCATTGTTTTGATAAGTCATTTTTTCATAGCCCTTGTTAATACATTTGTGCTCATAACTACAGTCAACTTCAAATTTTTGAATAAAATGAGATCTCCACTTTAATCTAGAAAGAAAAGAATTAAAAGTTCGCTTATTAACTTTATAATTTGATGAATTTATTGTAAGTTGATAAACTTGCTTAACACTAATGTTTCCCCATGAAAGATATGTTGAAAGACGTCCGCAAGAGTATCTGCTTTTTTCAGGTTGTGATATATGAAAATTATAATTTTCATGTCTTTTTTCAATGAAGGAATTTAAGTATTTAAAAGCATATTTTTCTCCAGCTGGCTGATATTCTTTTGGGTATTCTAACAAATAGGGGAAATCTTTAATATCAAATTTAAAGTAGCTTGATTTAAAATTAAATTTGTTAGTTTTAAAACGGTTACTTATTATAGGAGATAATGCATAAGTAAACCAATTTTTGTCCCAACCTTTTCTGTTTTTGATGCCG
>CAZJXE010000355.1:0-1258 GCA_964549835.1 uncultured Weeksellaceae bacterium | reverse complement strand
TTAATTTTATAAAAAAAGACAAAAGTTTTATTAATTATATTGATGTGCTTTTTGTGGATGGACATACTGAAGCACAAATGATTCCTCATATTAAGTATAAAGATAAAACAATCATTTTTGCTGCTGACTTATTACCTAGTACAGGTCACATTCCACTTGCTTATGTTATGGGTTATGATGTTCAGCCATTAAAAACATTAAATGAAAAAAGTAAATTTTTATTAGACGCTGCTAATAACAACCATATTATTTTTCTT
Source organism: uncultured Weeksellaceae bacterium (assembly GCA_964549835.1). Lineage (GTDB taxonomy): Bacteria > Bacteroidota > Bacteroidia > Flavobacteriales > BACL11. Next base: position 1,001 of record CAZJXE010000355.1, on the reverse strand, counting down.
CAACATGATAATTATAATGAATGTTGCACTGTTAAATTAGGAGAAAAAGGAGTAATATTAGATCAGACATTTAGATTGTCAGATATTTTATAGAATTTTATTTTAGATCTCTGTATAGTTTTTCTGCGCCTATCCATATTAATATAACTGGCCAATATGTTCTGATAAGGTGAGTTATTGAAATATCTAAATAAGATAGATTATCAAGAAGAAATAAAATTCCAGTTATTATTAATAGAATAGATAGTCCTATACTTTTTTTCATTTTTAAAATTTAAGTGGAAGTAATATTTATTTTTGTATAAAAATAAAGAAAATATGTCAGAAGATAAGAAAGTAATTTTTTCAATGGTTGGAGTTTCAAAATCTTTCAACAATAATAATAAACAGGTTTTAAAAGATATCTATTTATCATTTTTTTACGGTGCCAAAATAGGTATTATAGGTTTAAATGGATCCGGAAAATCTACTCTTTTAAAAATTATTGCTGGAGTTGATAAGTCATATCAAGGCGAAGTTCATTTCTCTGATGGATTTAATGTAGGATACTTAGAGCAAGAACCTAAATTAGATGATTCCAAAACAGTCATTGATATTGTAAAGGAAGGAATGCAAGAATCCGTTGATGTTTTAAAAGAATACAATGAAATTAATGACAAATTTGCTTTGCCAGAATATTATGAGGATGCTGATAAGATGGAATCATTAATGAAACGTCAAGGAGAATTACAAGATAAGATAGATGCCCTTGGTGCCTGGGATATTGATACTAAATTAAATATAGCTATGGATGCTTTAAGATGTCCCGAGCCAGATACAAAAATCTCTGTTCTCTCTGGTGGAGAAAGAAGAAGAGTAGCTCTTTGTAGACTATTATTAAAAGAACCTGAAATCCTATTGCTTGATGAGCCAACCAATCATCTTGATGCAGAATCAGTTTTGTGGTTAGAAGAACATTTGTCTAAATATAAGGGTACAGTTATAGCTATTACTCACGATAG
>CAZJXE010000354.1:0-1259 GCA_964549835.1 uncultured Weeksellaceae bacterium | reverse complement strand
ATTAGAGTTATGGTCAGACTATAGTTTAGAAAATACATGGGAAGAATTTAATTTTGATTTTAGTGATGCTGTATCAAACGGTAATACAAAACTAGTTTTGTTCTTTAATGCTGCTCAAGAATCAGGAACATCATCTGACATATATTATATTGATGATATTAGATTTACTAACTCGAGTAATAATCTCCCGATGATTTCAGATTTTGAAAGCTTAAATCCCTCAGTTCCTCTCTCAGGGAATATTCAAACTGTATCAAATCCATTCTATGATGAGATTAATACATCTACAAACGTTGGAGAATATATTGATGATGGAACCAATGGATGGGATAATTTATCAATAGACTTTGAAAGTGAAATAGATCTTTCTTCAAATCCTTATCTAACTTTTAAACTATACTCTACATCCTCTATTCAAGTTTTAGCAAAATTAGAAGGAGATATAGATACTGAGGTCTGGTCAGATTATAGCCAAGAAAACACTTGGGAGGAATTTAACTTTGATTTTAGCACTTCTGTCAGTAACGGTAATACTAAACTTGTCTTATTCTTTAATGCTTCTCAAGAATCAGGGACATCGACAGATATTTATCATATTGATGATATTCGTTTTACATCCTCTTTATCTCTAACCGAAGAAGGGATTTCTGAATTAACTCTGTATCCAAATCCAGTTTTTAATATTTTAAATATTAGATCTAATGATATTATCAATTCGTATAAGTTATATGATGTTCATGGCAGACTTATTTTAAATAAAAATAATATAAGCAGCAAAAATTTTGAGATTGATGTTTCAAATCTTGATTCTGATATTTATATACTAAATACATATTCTGAATCAAGACAGGATTCTTTTAAGATATTAAAAAAATAATTTTAAAAAATAAATGAAAAATCAATTATGGACAGCCTAAATTTTTCTCTCAAAAGTTCCCTATTATTTTTGATTTTGATAATTTTTTTGTCTTGTGAAGATGATTTTCAAGACTTTCCTGTCATAAGCTACAACCCTTGTGATTTAGAGGGTGTAATTATAAACCCTGATATTATAACTGATTTTGAATGTCAGTCAAATTTCATATTAGACAATGTACAAACGGTACGAAATCCTTCTGAAACTCCTTTGAATACGAGTAATTTTGTTGGTTTATACACAGATACACAAGAACCAACTGATTTTATTGAGATTGACTATGAGTACCCCATTGATTTATCAACTAATACAGTTTTTAAAATTAAAGTCAAGACTGAGATTT
>CAZJXE010000353.1:0-1263 GCA_964549835.1 uncultured Weeksellaceae bacterium | reverse complement strand
CCGATAGAACCCGTAGAACCTAATATAGCAATTCCTTTTTTCATTTCTATTTTTTATATTGAATTAGATTTTCAGCTATTTTTCGATCGTTTGATAATCTAGGGATTTTATTTTGTCCACCTAACTTACCAATATCTTTCATATAGTTATTAAAACCATTTTTTTGAATTTTTATTACATCAAGTTTTGATAAAACAGAGCCACTTATTAAGTCCTTGTAATAAGTGTTTTGTTCTTGAAGAAAAACATCTAAATCTTCAGAAAAAGCTAATAAATCTTCAGGCTCTTTCAAGAACTCAACAAACCACTGATGCCTAGGCAAACCTTTTTTTGGATTAACAAGAGGGGCGACATGAAAGCCACCAATTTCTGCCTTATGTTTTTTGGCTGTATTGTTCATGCTTTTTTCAACTTCCTGTGATATAACATGTTCTCCAAATGCAGATGTAAAATGTTTAACTCTGCCACTCACAATAATTCTATATGGGTCTTTTGAAACAAATTTAATTGTATCACCAATATTATAACCCCAAAGCCCCGCATTTGTGTTCAAAATAATAACATAATCTACTCCAACTTCAACATCCTCAAGCCAAATTCTTTTTGCATCCTGATTAAAAAAATCTTCTGTTTTGATAAACTCAAAGAATATCCCATTGTTTACACACAAAATCATACCTTTTTCTTTTTGTGAGTCTTGGTATGCTATAAAGCCCTCTGAGGCGGGATAAACCTCAACCCCATCAACAGAGCCACCAATTAACCTTTCAAATGTTTTTTTGTATGGTTCATAATTAACACCACCATAAATAAATAACTTAAAATTTGGAAACAATTCTTTAATTGACTTGCCACTTAGCTCCGTCAATTTTTCAAAATACATTTGAACCCAAGGAGGGATACCGCTTATTAGACTCATATTTTGATCTTTTGTTTCTTCAACAATTGCATCAACCTTTTTTTCCCAGTCTTCAATACAGTTGCTCTCATAGGTTGGAAGACGGTTGTTTTTTAAATAAAAGGGAATGTGATGAGCAACAATTCCCGAAAGTCTTCCAATTGAGAGATTGTTTTCATTTTCTAGCTTTGGAGAACCCTGTAAAAAAATCATTTTTCCAGAAACAATAGAAGAATTTTTTGTTTCATTTAAATACGACAAAATAGCGTCCCTTGCTGGCCTTAGATGGTTTTTTATAGATTCTGTTGTGAGAGGAATATATTTTATTCCAGAGGTTGTTCCAGAGGTTTTGCAAAGATATTTTG
>CAZJXE010000352.1:0-1264 GCA_964549835.1 uncultured Weeksellaceae bacterium | reverse complement strand
ACTATTTCAGCCTCAACAGCAGAAAAATTAGGTTTATCAAATTGGACTGTTTCAAATGGCGCAATGAATGGTAGTATAGTTGATGTTATTGCAGGTAATAAAATAATTAAAAATGTTCCTGTTTTAATAAGCCCAGGCCAAGCACAATCAACTGTTGGTATGGCAATAGGATACGGAAGAACACGAGCAGGTAAAGCTGGTGACAATGTTGGTTTTAATGCCTATCCTTTTTTAAATGTTAAAGAAGTAGAGATAAAAAAAGTAGAGGGCGAATATGAATTTGCTACGATACAACTTCATCATACAATGATGGGAAGGGATATTGTTAAAGAAACCTCTTTAGCTGAATATATAAAAAACCCATCTTCTGGAAATTATAGAGAAAAGTATTACACATATAAAGGTAAATTGCCTGCAGATGAAGTTTCATTATATGAAGAACATGATTTGGAAACAGGCCATTTTTGGAATCTTTCTATTGATTTAACCTCCTGCATTGGTTGTGGTGAGTGCGTAATTTCTTGTCAAGCAGAAAATAATATTCCTGTAGTTGGTAAAGAAGAAATGAGAAAAAGTAGAGATATGCATTGGATGAGAATCGATCGCTACTACTCATCTGATATGACCAAGGAATTATCAAAAGAAGAAAAGCTTTCACCGATTACTATGTACAGTGAAATGGAGGTGCCTTCAGAAAATCCTGAAGTTGTTTTCCAACCTGTTATGTGTATGCACTGTAACCATGCTCCTTGTGAAAATGTATGTCCTGTAGCTGCAACTACTCACAGTAATGAAGGTCTAAATCAAATGACTTACAACAGGTGTATTGGAACTCGTTATTGTGCAAATAACTGCCCATATAAGGTGAGAAGATTCAATTGGTTTAAATATTCAGAAAATGATAAATTTGATTTCCATATGAATGATGATTTAGGCAAAATGGTCCTAAATCCAGATGTTGTGGTTAGAGCGAGAGGGGTGATTGAAAAGTGTAGTATGTGTATTCAAAAAATTCAAGAATTAAAGTTAACGGCAAAAAGGGAGGGTAGACCAATTAGGGACGAGGAGGCTCAAACTGTATGCGCTTCATCTTGCTCAACTAATGCTTTAGTTTTTGGAGATTCAAATAATAAAGAAAGTGAGGTTTGGAAATTAAGAAATGATGAAAGAGCATATGATCTTTTAGACCATTTAAACGTTAGGCCATCAGTTTTTTATCAAACTAAAATTAGAAATAAATCGTAATGCATCAAGAGTCAGAAAT
>CAZJXE010000351.1:0-1267 GCA_964549835.1 uncultured Weeksellaceae bacterium | reverse complement strand
AACATATTGAAGATGCTATAGATTGTGCATTAAAAGCAAAAGAAAAATGGAGTAATTTACCATGGAATCACAGAGTTGCAATATTTTTAAAAGCAGCTGAATTGCTTGCTGGTCCATATAGAGCTAAATTAAATGCTGCTACAATGATTGCTCAATCTAAAAATGTGTTTCAAGCAGAAATTGATGCCGCTTGTGAGTTAATTGATTTCTTTAAGTTTAATGCTGAATACGTAACAAAAATTTATTCTGAACAACCTGAGTCTGCTCCAGGAGTATGGAATAGATTAGAACATAGACCTTTAGAAGGTTTTGTATTTGCTATAACTCCTTTCAACTTCACTTCTATTTGTGCAAATTTATGTGCTGCTCCAGCTCTAATGGGAAATGTTGTTGTTTGGAAACCTGCATCTACTCAAGTTTATTCAGCTAAAGTTATAATGGATATTTTTAAAGAAGCTGGTTTACCCGATGGAGTAATAAATATGGTTCCATCAAGTGGAAAAGTAATTGGAGAAGTGATTTTTAATCACAAACATTTTGCTGGACTACATTTTACTGGGTCAACTAATGTATTTAGAACTTTATGGAAAACTATTGGAAACAACATAGAAAAATATAAAAGCTATCCAAGAATTGTTGGTGAAACTGGAGGTAAAGATTTTATAATAGCTCATAAATCAGCAAATCCATCACAAGTTGCAACAGGAATTTCGAGAGGAGCATTTGAATATCAAGGACAAAAGTGCTCAGCTGCATCTAGGGCATACATTCCTTCAAATTTATGGGATAATGTTAAAAATCAAATTGTAAATGATGTAAATTCATTTAAGATGGGAAGTCCTGAAGACCCTTCAAACTTTATTAATGCTGTTATAAATGAAAATGCATTTGATAGCATTTCTTCTTACATAGATTACGTTAAAGACAGTTCAGATGCAGAAATTTTGGTTGGAGGAGATTATGATAAAAGTAAAGGATATTATATTTCCCCAACAGTTGTTGTAACAACAAATCCAAAATTTAAAACTATGTGTGAAGAGATATTTGGCCCTGTCATAACAATTTACGTCTATAAAGAAGATGAATGGATTGAAACATTAAAAATTGTTGACCAAACTAGTGACTATGCATTAACTGGAGCTGTATTTTCAAAAGATAGATACGCTATAGATGAAGCAACAAAAGTTCTTGAAAATTCTGCTGGAAACTTCTATATTAATGACAAACCTACTGGAGCGGTAGTTGGCCAACAACCCTTTGGAGGATC
>CAZJXE010000350.1:0-1267 GCA_964549835.1 uncultured Weeksellaceae bacterium | reverse complement strand
TTGGAATGCTGATTTTATTAACTCTTGTTGTGTATGCAAATGGTAATGATATAATTAAACTCTTTTAGCTATGAATGGTATAGATCCAATTGTTCTTATTATAATTTTTTCTTCAACTGTTATTTTGTCTTACTTCTTTAATTTGTATTCTAAAAGATCTGGAATTCCTTCTGTATTACTCTTAATTTTTACAGGAATGCTAATTAATTTTGGATTCTTTATTTCTGAAATGGGTAGCCCAAATTTATTTTCAATTCTTAAGGTTTTGGGTGTTGTGGGTCTTGCTCTCATTGTATTGGAAGCTGCATTGGACCTAAAGCTAGTAAAAGAAAAAGCAGGCTTAATTTTTAAATCACTTTCAACGGCTGTTTTAGGATTATTTGCAACTTCTTATGTTGGGGCTCTAGTTGTGAATTACGCTTTTAGTATGCCAATGATAGAGGCTCTTTTATTTACGGTCCCACTTTCTATATTAAGTTCTGCCATTATTTTGCCTAGCCTTGGCTCTCTTGATGATTATAAAAAAGAATTTATGATATACGAAAGTACTTTTTCAGACATTCTGGGGATTGTTCTCTTTTATAGCTTATTAAGTTTTTTGGGGCCAGAAAGTAAGTCTGAAATATATGGTGAAGTATTTGGAAATTTAATGTTCACCATCATCTTTTCTATTATTATCTCATATATATTAGTATACCTATTCCAAAATATAAAAGGACATGATAAGTTGTTTCTTTTAATTTCGATTTTATTGCTTCTTTATGCAGTTGGAAAATTATTTCACCTATCATCATTAATAATAATCTTGATTTTTGGGATGATACTAAATAACCATCGTGTATTTTTTATTGGAGGATTGTCAAAGTTAATAGATGATGATAAAGTTGAGAGTATTCTTTCTGATTTTAAAGTAGTAACTGGTGAGTCAGCTTTTGTTATTAGAACTTTCTTTTTTATCATTTTTGGCTGGTCAGTTTCAGTGGGTTCAATGTTTAATTTAAAATCAATAGCTATTGGCATTGCTTTATTAATAATTATTTATGTGATTAGGGCTATTTGTTTATTCATCTTTAGTGGTAAAAATATCTTTCCTCAAATCTTTTTAGCCCCAAGGGGATTAATCACAATATTGCTGTTTTTTGCAATACCGAAAGAACTAACCGACAAATATGACTTTAATGGGGTCTTGTTGTTTATAATTTTAGCCTCGTGCTTAATTATGACTTGGTCATTAATTAAACACAAGAAAAATACTGAAGAGGCCGAA
>CAZJXE010000349.1:0-1273 GCA_964549835.1 uncultured Weeksellaceae bacterium | reverse complement strand
AGAAGAATCTGGATCATCACAATTACTGTTCCGGTAAAGTTATACATCATAGGCAGCCTGTTTTCATCTGAGAGAATACCACTCATAACCAGCGCGTCATTGATTACCCCTTCCTGCTGAAGCATCACCATCCATGCGACAATCCTGACAAGCAATGAAGTCCAGAAAGGCATAAGTACACATATCATCAGCAAATTTGAATACTTCAGCGGCAGGGTGGCCAGAAGGTGCGCGGTTGGATATGCCAGAACAAGACATCCGATTGTAACAATTAAACTCAAAAAGAAAGTACGCCACCATAGCATCACATAAACCTGTCGTTCTTCGGGCTGCATAATGATATTTTCGTTTACATCATATTTTCGATCAAAGGCATTCAGATAATAACCCGTTGTGTATGGATCTTTCATGGTATAAAGTGACTGCCATACTGTTACATCTCCCCATCGCTTTTCAATCTTAATCATCGCATCTTTGTAGGGGGGATCTTTTATTTTATTGAATCCGCGTCGTGATTTTTTTACCAGGCTTTTCCAGCCTGGTTTTTCATAGTTCATCCGGGTACTTGCCTTACCGGTCATAAATTTTTGTGCCGAGATAAGGTCCTTATATAAAGCTTTATAAAATTTTTCATCAGGGTAGCTTTTTTGATCCCACCCTTTCAGCACTTTAAACAACCTACCGCATGCAGCATTTTTAAGTGGTGTCAGATAAGAACAAATTTTAAATTGCGCTCTTTTTTCAATCCATTTTTTTTCTTTATTTGTTCCCTCAAATTTTAAAGAGTCCTGCACAATACCACTTAGCGGCATCCATTTTTCAACTTCACCCCATTGAGGATTGATTTTTAGAATTGGTTCTTTGTAAGGACCTCTTTTTGGTATACGCACAAACCAACCGCTGTCTTCAAGATCGACTTTACTGCCAATATTTTTGGAAATCAAAAACTTGTTAATTGTGGCAAGGTCGTAGAAAACATTTTTGAATAAATCTTCTTCAGGCAAAGTTTGTCTATCCCAGTTCTCAATCAACCTGAATGTCAAAGGCATCTGGAAATTAATTAGCTGATCGTCAACACTTCGTGTCAGCAGATTGCCAATTGGTATAATAAATAGTAGCAGCAGGAAAAACAGTGGTGGCAATACAAGTCCCATTGCCTTGAGTTTACTCCTCCGCATCGATCGTTTAAGGCTGACCTTAAGCGGAGTTCCATCTGCAGTCAGTAGAGGTTTAGTTTCAAAGGAAGTATTACTGACCATAATTAATACGGCAG
>CAZJXE010000348.1:0-1281 GCA_964549835.1 uncultured Weeksellaceae bacterium | reverse complement strand
GACGAGCTTATGAAGAAAGGTCATGTAGCGACGTTGGATATTAATGTGCTTCTATTGAAACACCCACCAAATAAATTTGAAACATTTGAGGATGAGATACAATATATAATTGGTCACGATAGAAGAAATAACTTTATTCGGAATCTTGCACTTGATCTAAAGGGTAATACTTTAATATTATTTGCAAGAGTTGAAGGTCACGGAGAACCTTTATACAACCTCATAAATACTAATAGTATTATTGAAAGACATGTGTTTTTTGTTCATGGCGGTGTTGCCACGGAGGACAGGGAGAGAATCCGAGAAATCACTGAAAGTGAGAATAATGCGATTATCGTTGCCTCTTACGGGACTTTTTCCACGGGGATCAACATCAAGAACTTACATAATATAATTTTTGCATCTCCCTCTAAGTCAAGAATACGTAATCTACAATCAATAGGTCGTGTTCTTCGCAAAGGAAGTAACAAATCAAAAGCAACTCTTTATGATATTGCTGATGATATTAGTTACAAATCAAGAAGAAATTACACACTTAATCACTTAATTGAAAGAATTAAAGTGTACAATGAAGAAAACTTTAATTATGACATAGTAAATATACCACTCAAAAAATGATGGGAGACGAATTTTACGCAGTATTAAAATTAGTAACGGGTGAAGAAATCTTCGCCCTAGTCTCTGTTGACGAAAATGATGGAGACCCGATTATAATGCTTTCAAATCCAGTAGTAATGAAAATGCTCTACAATGGTGTAGGACAATATGTAAAGGTTCGCCCGTGGTTAGAACTCCCTACTGAAGATCTTTTCCTTATGAAGTATGATAAAATAATCACTATGTCAGAAATCAGTGACAAACAAATGATTAAGTTCTACAATAGATACCTAAATGAAGATGACGTTGATATTGAACTTGATGGTAAAGTATCTTTAAATCCAAAGATGGGTTTACTCACTACAGTTGAAGATGCTCGCCAGAGCCTTGAGAATATCTTTAATAGTAATACAGATAAGCCTAACTAACCTTTCAACCCTTACAGTGTTGATTGTAACTGTTTTTAAGGGTATTGTCAAGTCCACTAAAAAATGTTATAATATCAGTATATTAAGTCAAGTATATGGCAAAGAAAAAATCAGAGCATTATGTAAACAATAAACAGTTACTAGAGGCATTGATTGTCTATAGAGCAAAGGTTGCTACTGCAAAGGAAAATGATGAACCCAAACCAAGAATTACAAACTATCTTGGAGAATGTTTTCTGAAGATCGCAACACACTT
>CAZJXE010000347.1:0-1299 GCA_964549835.1 uncultured Weeksellaceae bacterium | reverse complement strand
CTAAATTAATAGCTTCTAGGTCATAATCAAAATAGCAATGAGATGTTGGAGACATTATTGCTTGGTGTTGATTTTTAGCTGCTAATATTCCTCCTTCCATTCCTCTCCATGATTGAACAATAGCATTATTTGGAATCCCACCTTCTGTAATTTCGTCCCAGCCAATAATTTTTTTCCCTTTTTTATTTAGAAATTTTTCAATTCTGCTTATAAAGTATGATTGAAGCTCATCTTCATTTTTAAGGCCCTCTGTTCTAATTCTATTTTGACACTTCTGACAGTTTTCCCATCTATATTTTGGAGCTTCATCACCACCAATATGAATATATTTTGATGGAAAAAGCTCAACAACTTCACTTAGTACATCTTCCAAAAAAGTAAAAACACTATCATTTCCAGCACAATAGATATCTTTAAAAACTCCCCAGTCTGTTTCAACTTCAATTGGATTTCCTGTACAAGAAAGATAAGGGTAAGATGCTATTGCAGCCACACTATGACCTGGGAGCTCTATTTCTGGAACAATTTCTACATTTCTTTTTTTAGCATAATCAATAATTTCTTTTATGTCATCTTTACTATAAAAGCCCCCATATAGCTCGCCATCTTTATTTTTTCTCCAAGCACCAATCTCAGTAAGTTTAGGATATTTGTCAATTGCAATTCTCCACCCCTGATCTTCGGTAAGATGCCAGTGAAGAATATTCATCTTATGATAGGCTAAGAGATCGATATATCTTTTAACAAAATCTTTTTCCATAAAATGCCTGCAACAATCTAGTAATAACCCTCTCCATTTAAATCTTGGATAATCATGTATCTCCATGCAATTTATAGCAGGATTTGTAATCTTATTTTTAATTTTATTTGGAAATAATTGTCTTAAACTTTGTATCCCATGCATTTGACCCTTTGAAGATGAACTCTCAATAATAATTTTATTATTTGAAATTTTTAGTAAATATTCTTCAGTAGCTAAATCAATATTTCTTTTTAAATGAATGGTATTTTTATTTTTACCATAATTGAAAGGGAAAAGAGATTTAACATATGATGCTTCTGAAAAAAAAAGACTATCATAGAGTATCTCTACTTTGTCATTTAAATTAAAAAAACCATCTTTAATAATTACGCTAACAGGCTTAGGAATAATTGTTGCATTGTTCATGCTAAGCTTATCTTCTTTGCAAGAACATAGTAATAAGAATATAAAAACAATTCGCTTAATCATTTAGAATATGCCTGAGCATCAATCATCTGATTTTTTCCATTTTGATGTAATGCATAATCAAATCCTTT
>CAZJXE010000346.1:0-1307 GCA_964549835.1 uncultured Weeksellaceae bacterium | reverse complement strand
GCCGCATCACAAAAAACAGGGATTGATATTATAAACCCAATTACATTTAAACTAATAGGAATATTATTTATTCCAAGGTATGATATAAAAGTGTTAACCATTTTTCTTGAAGCTCCTGTTTCATTTAAAAATTTTCCAAGAAGTGTTCCTGTAATTATAATTGGCCCAATCACAATCACTATATTATAAAATCCTTTATATATTAGGTATAGAGTTTCAGGAATGCTAATATTTAAAAAAAACCCAGATAAAAATGAAGCAAATAATAAAGTTAAAAATGGTTTTATTTTAAATTTATACGAAAAGTAAAATAATCCAATAAATGTAATAATAGGAATTATCATATTTAATGATCATTTCTAATAAGCTGTTTAGAACACATATATCCAGCTGTTCCAGCTACACTTCCACAGGGAAAACTTCCAGCACCGCAGTAATATATATCTTGGTAGTCATAATACGAGTAAAAGTTTTTAGCATTATTACTAAAAGTTCTTTTATTATAATTTTGATTACCAGTTAATGTTGTATGATCAATATTACCCATTGGAAAATTAAAAGTTTCATTTAAATCTTTTGGAGTAAGAAACTTACTGAAAGCTAAATCCTCCGGATTTTCAATGTAAGGTAATACAGTTGATACTATTTCCTCCTTAACTTTATTTAAATCATCAGCTTTTTTATTATAGCTTAGATTCTTAGTAAATAGTATTAGTTTATCAAAACTCTCTTTGTTGTTCATACTTCGTTGTGCACTTCCATCTGGATATATCTGAATGAATCCTGGAAAATAATCTCCAGTATTTTTTAAAGAATTTTGACTAGCTTCTTCAAATTCTTTGAGACTATTATTTGAAAATATAAATCTAAAGGAATCAGGAAATTCATTAGAGTCTTTCCATTTTACAGGGTTCCTAAAAAATGCTGTTACTTTTCCACTAGTGCCCGTTAAATCAAGTTCAATTTTTTTATTAAAATCTTTAATCAGTTTTGAGGGTGTTATAGGATCAGTTGCAAATATTAAATGATCATAATATTCTTCTGTTTCACCTTGATCTCTTGAATAGAAAATCAATTTAGATTGAGTATCAACTTTGTTAATGTGTGAATTTAAATTAATCTTAACACCCAAATTTAAATTGATTTCAGTTAGACTCTCAGTTATTTTCCAAATACCAGTTTTTACAAATCCCCAATACCCATCAAAGACAGATCCAGAGTCCATGAGTGGAATTGTAAATGCAGTTCCTGGGTCATAAATTGATGCAGGGCCACTTTCAATTACCGTCATACCCATATATAACTTT
>CAZJXE010000345.1:0-1319 GCA_964549835.1 uncultured Weeksellaceae bacterium | reverse complement strand
AGAAAGATTATATTTCACAGTTTGATTACTGTTACTACTTTGATGTAGATATGGGTATTGTAGATAAGGTTGGTGATGAAGTATTAGATGATTTAGTTGCAACGATGCATCCATATCAATCATTCTATCCGAAAGAGCAGAGAACATATGACCGTAATCCAAAGTCATTAGCATATGTTCCAGAGGGTAATGAGGGTGAATTATATTATGCAGGTGGTTTTAATGGTGGTTCAACTAAAAGATTTTTAGAAATGGCAGAGATACTTGCTGATAGAGTATCTAAAGATTTGGAGAATGATGTGATTGCTTTGTGGCATGATGAATCTCAGATGAATCGTTACCTCATAGATAATCCACCTACACTTTCACTTACACCTTCATATTGTTTTGCAGAAGAACAAATGCAAAATCCAGAATATCCATATGAAGCAAAAATCATTGCATTGAAGAAAGACCATAATGAACTTAGATCTTAGAGAGATACCTGCTGTCTACATTAATCTTGAAAAGGATGTAGATAGAAATGAAAGTATAAAGTCTGTATTAACTGAATGTGGTTTTAAAAATATCATTCGATTGAATGCAGAGTGCTTTCCCGATAGACCATTAGCAGGATGTTCATTGTCTCACTATAATGCTTTGAATGAGATTGAACCACCCTTTATGGTGTTTGAGGATGATTGTATGGTTAAAAAATTTAAACCTGTTGTAGACATTCCAGATGATTCTGATGCAGTACATCTTGGAATTTCTTCTTGGGGTCGTATGAATTCACACTCAGGTCCTTGTGTTCAGAGTGAGAGTATTGGGTTTGGTATGGTGAGAATATATAATATGCTGAGTGCTCATGCTATCCTATACATTAATCCTGAATTTGTTTCTATGTGTAGTCGTATAGCGTATCAATCACATGAGATTGCAGAACATCAAGATATAGGATTTGCAGAGATGCAGAGATATTTTAATGTATATGCTTTTAATGATCCAATGTTTTATCAGACAAGTTCAAATGGAACTGATGAACCATTGACATCTTATCCATCATTTGAGATAATACAACCACATCGTACTTACTGGAAACCTTCTACTTTATATTAAATGACATTATCTTTGATTACTGGTGGTGCTGGATTTATAGGATCTAATCTTGCAGACCAATTATTAGAAATGGGTCATAGAGTTTGCGTTGTTGATAACGAATACTCTGATGCACACGATCAATTCTATTGGAATGAGAATACTTATAATGTAAATTGTGATATTCGTGATTATAAAACACTGAAGAATTGTATGCACGGTGTTGATTATGTTTTTCATTT
>CAZJXE010000344.1:0-1329 GCA_964549835.1 uncultured Weeksellaceae bacterium | reverse complement strand
AGTTTCTATCTATTGCTGTTCCTGTAGCACCAGGCGAGCAGAAACTTTATGAAGTACCAACAGGTACTACTGCAATTTTGCTGTACGCACAAGTATCTAACGTAGGAATAGGACAGACATATCCAACAGCGACTTTAATTCATAGAAGAGAATCAAGAAGTACAGGTAATAAGAGAGATATAAGAATTATAAAAGATATAGAAATACCACCCAATGATGCAGCGATACTGATTGATGGTAGATTAGTATTAGAAAAGACACCACTAACTTTAGATAGATTGTTCCTGAAGGGCGTACAGTCAGGAGTAGGGACAATAACAAACGTTGTTTATCATGAACCTACTGGTGTAGCCACGGTGACTACAATGAACACTCATAATTTTAATGTGGGTGACTCTATTACTATGAGTGGTATAGCATTTACTTGTTCAGGAAGCACGGGAATCACCACGACAATATTCCCAGATCCACAGCAATCTTACGTTGTTGATGAAATAACAAACGCAGTAGGCATATCAAGAACATTCACTGCAGTCATAGGAAGTTCAAAAGGATATCCACATTTTTACAATCCAGCAATACATTACTTTGTTCGTTCAAGAAGCGAAGCAGTCACAGCAAACACTGGAACTAAGTTTACTCCATCATTTGCCACGTATACAGGTGTAGATGGTGTACTGACTTTAACATTAGGTGCAAATCATGGTTTGGTCGCTGGTTCAAATACAGTTCAGATTGCAAATGATTCTATAATATTCACCTGCACACAAGATGGTAACTCAACGGAGCATGGGTATCCAAGAGCAACAGATCCATATGCAGGATCTAATATAGCAATAGCATCAACAACTACTACAACCATAGCAGTTAACGTTGGTATTTCATCTGCTGGTGGATTAGTCGCACCATTACAAATGGAGTTTATAGCAAGTATCCTAGAAAATAGTACTGCCTAATGACTCAAGGAAGGAAGTCTCAGCGATATTTAAGTGGAAGATCCAAGATTATTGGATTTTCAGGTTTAAGCACAGATAGACATCTATATGTGGAACCAGGTCAGGTTGAACCTAACTTGGGATTTCCTGGTGAAAAGAATTTACCAGCATCAGGAACTTATTACAAATTAATTACAGTTCCAAACGGAAACACATATGATAGGTACTGGCAGGAAGATACACCTGCAACTCTTGTAAATGGAATCACAATATTTGACGAAGGCACATTAGTAGGAACAGCAAATACTGTATCAAAGTTAAACTTTGTTGGTGCAGCAGTCACAGCAACTGCAAGTGGAACTATATCTACAATTACTGTTACTCCAGTATCCAT
>CAZJXE010000343.1:0-1333 GCA_964549835.1 uncultured Weeksellaceae bacterium | reverse complement strand
CAAGAATCTGTAAAGCAATTGCAAACAGGGTTGGTTTTAGATTGGAATACTAAAATCGGTCAAGTAAATTCTAACATATATTATAGTAATCGTGACTTCGTTGGCTTACTGCCATTCACATACGGAGGATACGTAGAGTTAGACAGAGATTTTTCAGGTGCAGAATTTAGTTTAAAAAACCGTTCTAAAAGCTTTGAGTGGATGATTGGAACATCAATTCAGAATCAGACAGATGATAGAAAAAGGTTTGAAAATAACGAGGGTGAAAAAGGAGTGAAAGTACTTGATCAAATTGAATCATTTAAGTCTTTTGGAGCATTTGCTTTAGGCTCATACAACAAATCGAAATATAGTATTCAAGCTGGGCTTAGATATGATATACATGAAATTTCATCAGATGATTATATGCTCGATATTGGAATAGACCAGCAATATATTGATTATTCAAAATCTTTGAGTGCTTTCTCACCTAGTCTTGGGTTTGTATATGGCTTATCCGAAAATAGAGAACTTTATATCAATTATGGCTATGCCTATGAAACCCCATCTTTAAGCGAGCTTTCAGCAAATCCAAATGGAACAGGTTTCAATGAAAATTTATCCCCAATGTCCTCATCAGGATTTGATTTAGGTTTTAGAAAGCAGTCACAGGACTTATCTTATAGTCTAACTGCTTTTTATATTGACACAAAAGATGAAATAGTCCGCTATGAATTGGAGGGTTTTGAGGGTATGAATTTTTATAGAAATCTAGGTACTTCTAAAAGACTTGGTGCAGAACTAGAAGCAAGTTATAATTTAGGAAAACCGGGAGTATTAAATGCTTCATATACACAAGCTAAATATGAATTTGAAAATCAGGGAGTAAGTGGTGATCTTGCTGGAATTCCAAAATCTAACTTTTCACTCGAGTGGCTTTATGCATATAAGAATCTGGATTTAAAACTAGATTTAAAATATGTAAATTCATTGTTTGCAGACAATAACAATGAAGTTAAGGTCCCTTCATATTTATTATCAAATATTGCATTGAAAAATAAAGTTAATTTTAAAGGTATTTCGCTAGATATTGGATTACATATAAGAAATTTATTTGATGAAAAATATTATGATAATATTAGAGCCAATGCATTTGGAAATAGGTTTTATGAGCCAGCTTCACTAAGACAGTTCATCTTATCAATTAAAACTTCCTTTTAATGAGAAATATTATTTTACTTTTTGGGTTTTTTACACACATTTCTATAGCACAAGATATGCCAGAAATGAAAGTCTATGTTGTAAATAATAAAATGGACAAAGGGTATAGAGTTTTAAAGACTACAATTAAAGA
>CAZJXE010000342.1:0-1336 GCA_964549835.1 uncultured Weeksellaceae bacterium | reverse complement strand
CTATCTAATTTAACTTATGGAAATGAAATTGAAGAATCTTTAAAGACATTTACAAATACACGTGGTTTTATTATTGACGGATATATTGGCCAGCGTATTTCTTTTCAAACTTCTTTTGTAGAAAATCAAGCTGTTTTTCCAAATTATATTGACTCTCTTATTAGAACACAAGACTTTGTTATTCCCGGGCAAGGAAGAGGAAGAACATATTATGATAATGGTTTTGATTATGCAAAATCATCTGCTTTTGTTTCATATAATGCATCAAAAAACTTTACTCTTCAATTTGGACATGGCAAACATTTTATAGGAGATGGCTATAGATCACTATTATTATCAGATAATTCCTTTAATTACCCTTTTTTAAGGATACAAACAAATTTTGGGAAATTTCAATATACTAATTTATACGCTGAGTTACAGGATATGAAAAATTATTTGTCTTTTGAAAATAATTATGATTATATGGGTTATGCAAAAAAATATATGTCTTCACATTATTTATCATATAACTTAAATAATAAAGTCTCATTTGGTTTATATGAATCAGTTATTTGGAAAACTAATAGAACTCTTGGGGCAAATGGTTTTGATATTAATTATTTAAATCCTGTTATCTTTTTTCGACCAGTCGAGTACTCAATAAATTCGCCAGACAATGTTCTTATAGGTCTAAATTTTAAATATAAAATATCTAACAAATCAAATATTTTTAGTCAGATTGTAGTTGATGAATTTACTTTAAATGAAATGAAGCAGAGTAACGGTTATTGGGCAAACAAATATGGATATCAAATTGGTTATAAGTGTTTTGATTTTTTAAATACACCAAATCTAACTTTACATTTGGAAAGAAATTATGTTAGGCCATACACTTATTCTCATTGGAATGAATCAAATTACGGACATTATAATGAAGAATTAGCACATCCTTTAGGAGCTAACTTTTCAGAAAATATTCTAATTATAAGCTATAGAAAAGAAAGAATTTTTGCCCAATTTAAGTATTTAGATATTATTTATGGATCTGATTATTTAAATGATTCAATATCATTCGGAAGTGATATATATGCTGATTATAATAATCGACCATTTGATTATGGTGTTGCAATGTATAATGGTAATAAAACAGATGTTAATTTTATGCAATTTAAAATTGGTTACATATTAAATCCAATTACTAATTTAAAAGTTGAATTTAATTTAGTAAAGAGAAAGCAAAGTAGTGATGTCTATAATCAAAAAACAGATTATTATTCAATTTCATTGGTTTCAGATTTATTTAATCATTATTATGATTTTTAATGAGTACTTATATATTAAATATTGAAACCTC
>CAZJXE010000341.1:0-1340 GCA_964549835.1 uncultured Weeksellaceae bacterium | reverse complement strand
GATGCTACTGTTTTTTTTGCCATTTTATTTTATTTCTTTATGAACTGTCATTTTCTTAAGAATAGGATTATACTTTTTTAACTCTAATCTATCAGGAGTATTTTTCTTATTCTTAGTTGATATATATCTTGATGTTCCAGGCATTCCACTAGCTTTATGCTCTGTACACTCTAAAATTACTTGAACTCTGTTTCCTTTTTTAGCCATACTTATTTAATTGGGATGCAAATTTAATTATTTTTTTTAATTGATATTATCTAGTTAATCTTTTTTACATCTATATAAAAAAGGTCATCTCTAATATTAAATGATTTAATATCTATATTTCCTAATGAAAACTCTTTCCATTTAGATTCAGGGTAAATCCATGTATTATTTTGTCCATCATTTATAAATAACTTCATGTTAAAATTTTCAATTGCATCCCATCTGTAAACTAAAACATATTCTCGACCTTCTTTATGAATCTTATATTCAAATATTGGTATTTTACTATTATATAAGTATTGATCAAAAAATGAGTCAAGATCTAACTTAACTTTACTTTTTATATATTTTAAAATATCTACACCATCAATAACTTTAAATTTAAAATCCTCTGAAATAGACTTAATTATTGAAAACCATAATGAGTCATTATCAACTAGGCTTCTTAATGTATGAAGCATCAAAGACCCTTTTTGATACATATCATTACTACCTTTCTTATTTACATTATAGGGCCCAACAATTGGCTTATCATTTCGAACAAATCTTTTTTGATTTTCTACATATTCTAACATTTTTTGATAACCATAGATACATTCAACATATAAAACTTCAGAATATGTACAAAAACCTTCATGTACCCACATATCAGCAATATCATTAGTAGTAATACTATTACCCCACCACTCATGTCCAGTTTCATGAACAATTATATAATCAAAATCCAAGCCAGCAATAAAATTTTTATTTCCATTGTAACCAGGCAAATAATTATTTCCATAAGCTATTGCAGACTGGTGTTCCATTCCTAAATATGGTGTTTCAACTAAGCAAAACCCATCATTTTGAAAAGGATATTTACCAAATAAATATTCAAAACATCTAAGCATTGGTTTTACTTGCTCAAAGTGAATTTTAGCCTTTTCTAAATTATAAGTTAAAACATAATAATCTAAGTCTAATGTGTCAAAATTACTAGTATAAATGTCTTTAAAGTGAGAATAATCAGCAATTGATAATGTAACATTATAATTATTAATAGGATACGACACAAACCATGAACTTAAATTAGCCTCTGATTTAAGTTCATTACTATATATTATTTTTTGTTCAATTTGATTTCCATTTGAAAT
>CAZJXE010000340.1:0-1349 GCA_964549835.1 uncultured Weeksellaceae bacterium | reverse complement strand
TGTGATTGGGTATATATGCTGTTGACATTGTGTGAGAATGCTGATACAATAAATATAATGATACTTACCTTTCTCTAATCAATGCAATACGTGCTATACAACGAACATCAAGATCAAGTTGGAACATACAATTCCATATATGAGTTGAGGAAGTTTCTTTGTGATAGGAAGTATGAGATAGACTGTGATAAGGATATAGGCGATACCTTTGATTACATCAAACACATCAAATGGTATTTTGATATTAAACAAAACTAATGGAGGATTCAATGTCAGGCGACTACTTTACCCATACGGATAGAAAGTACGACGAAATATTAGCAAGACTCGATGCACTAGAGAAGAAGGTTGCTGAGAGTAAACTCTTAATGAAGAGGACAGAAGACGGTCACTACGAGAGACTCGTTGATGTAGTAGTTGACCATGACAAGACTCTTACAGAAATCATTGAGTATAGCGTAGGGACTTTGAAAGAAGAGGATGCAAACTGGTGAACAGAACTGTAGAGAAAGTCTTAGAGCCTGTTGTCCTTGTTGGGATGACGACTTTCTTACTGATCATGTTTGGTATCTTTGCAGTCGAGCACTTCATTGTGAGACCACCTATGAGGATCTTGGGACTTGGGGAGTATAAACGAAGAAGGAAAAAATCGCGTCGTAATCCGCGTAGGGTCTCTAAATAGATCAGAGATCTTATATACTCACATGATCTATATTACTGCGTTATCACGCAAGTTGATGGAACTTTCGTTCACCGATCACCAACCCTCTTACACCTTAAGACTATGCCAGCAGTATCAAGAAAGGGCGACTCTCTCAGTACAGGACATGCCTGTACGGGATCAACAACCCTCTCAACCCCTACTCAGTCAACTGTCAAGGCAGATGGGATCCTTATCGCAAGGATAGGAGATCCAACCGTATCTCATGCCTTTCCACCCGTTCCAGCATGTGCACCACATGTTGCTACGGTCAATGCAGGTTCTCCCAATGTATATGTGGAAGGTATTAAAGTTGCTCGTATTGGCGATAGTGCTGATGCAGGAGCAATGACTGGGGGCAGTCCAACCGTATTCGCAAATGGAGTTTAATTATGGCAACAAGATTTAATAACGGAGTTCCTTCCGTTGAGATGAAACCAAAGAAGTCAGCACAGGGTCGTGGAAAGCACACGAAGTATAGTGCTACATCAAGAAACAAAGCAAAGAAGAGGTATCGTGGGCAAGGCTAAAAGAATCAAAGATGGTGGAAGGAATGCTAACGTTCCTGTAGATATGTCAGACGATTTCTATGACAATGGGAATGAATATTGCAGATATCTAATCACAGACCCACGTTCTGATAGAAAAC
>CAZJXE010000339.1:0-1350 GCA_964549835.1 uncultured Weeksellaceae bacterium | reverse complement strand
ATTTTGAATTTCAATTACCAAAAAACCAATCTTCTCAAATAAAAGTAATGGGAATAGGTGGTGGAGGAAGTAATGCAGTAAATTATATGTTTGAAAATGGAATAAAAGGAGTAGATTTTGTGATATGTAATACAGATTTGCAAGCTTTGGAAGCTAGCTCAATTCCTACAAAAATTCAATTAGGAGAAAATTTAACAGAAGGACTTGGGGCTGGCTCAAATCCAGATGTTGGAATGAAGGCTGCTCAGGAAAGCTCTGAAAAAATTTGTGAACTTTTGGATTCTAATACTAAAATGTTATTTATTACAGCAGGAATGGGTGGTGGAACAGGAACAGGAGCAGCTCCTGTAATTGCTGAAATTGCCAGAGAAAAAGGAATACTGACAATTGCTGTTGTAACTCATCCATTTGCTAACGAAGGGGGATATAGAAAACAATATGCTAAAGACGGTTTAGAGGAATTAAAGAAATATGTGGATACTCTCTTAATAATTAATAATGATAAATTAATTGAGATTTATGGAGACTTGACTCTAACACAGGCGTTTGGTAAAGCTAATGAGGTATTAAATACTGCTACTAAAGGAATTGCTGAAGTTATTTCACAGCATTTGCAAGTTAATATTGATTTGAATGATGCTAGAAAAGTACTTGAAAATAGTGGTACTGCAGTAATGGGACAAGCTCAAGCTACAGGAGAAAATAGAGCTATTGAAGCTGTTAATGATGCGCTTGATTCTCCTTTGTTAAATGATAATGATATAACAGGTGCTGAACAAGTTTTATTAAAAATAGTTTCTGGAGTTGGAGAGGACGAAATAAAAATGTCAGAATTAAGTAAAATAAAAAATAAAATACAACAAGCAGCAGGTCGAGATGTAAATATTATTGAAGGAATTGGTTTTGATGAGGATTTAGGAAGCGCTGTTAGTGTTACTGTTATAGCAACTGGATTTGAGACAAAAAAGGTTAATGAGCCTGTAACAATTAAACTCGAAGATAGCGATCTTGAAATAGAAGATGAAATTGAGAATATTGATACTCAACAAAAATTATTGCTTGATGAAGAATCAATTGAATTTGAAAATCATATAATTCAAGAAAACCTCCTTTCTTCTGAAAGTGAAACTATTAAAACAGATATTTCTTTAGAAAACGACAATGAAATTATAGAAAAACCTGAAGAAATTATAAGTGATTTTTTGGAAGAAAATATTGAAGAAGAAACAAGTATTTCTAATTCAATTGACGAAAATGAAGAAGATTTAATAGAGTTTGAATCTCAATCAAAAAACACGATTTCAGAAGAAGTTAATATTTCAAACGATCAATCAATGAAAATTGAGGCAA
>CAZJXE010000338.1:0-1363 GCA_964549835.1 uncultured Weeksellaceae bacterium | reverse complement strand
ATTTGTAATAACATAAAAATAAAAAAATGGCATTAGAATTCACAGATCAAAATTTTGAAGAACTTGTTTTAAATTCAGACAAACCTGTTTTAGTTGACTTTTGGGCAGTATGGTGTGGTCCTTGTAGAACTATTGGTCCTATTGTTGATGAGTTGCATGATGAGCTTGAGGGACAAGCAGTAATTGGTAAAGTTGATGTTGATAGTAATTCAGATACTTCAGTTAAATATGGAGTAAGGAATATACCAACACTATTAGTTTTTAAAAATGGGGAAGTAGTTGATAAATTAGTAGGGGCTGTTCCCAAATCTCAAATACTTGAAAAATTACAAGCTCATATGTAATTAACATTTCAAAATAAGGGCTTAGGGCCCTTTTTTTTATGGAAAATATTGAACAAATAAAAATTGCAAGTAATATTGAGTTTTTTGCTAGACAAGTAGTTGAAGGATTTATTACTGGAAAGCATAAAAGCCCATACCATGGCTTTTCTGTTGAATTTGCTGAACATAAACTCTATAACAATGGAGAAAGTACAAGGCACATAGATTGGAAACTATTTGCAAGATCAGATAAATTATTTGTTAAAAGGTTTGAAGAAGAAACTAATTTAAGATGTCAAATTGTAATTGATACTTCATCTTCAATGTTTTATCCTAATTTCAATAATATTTCATTAAAAAATCCGAACAAAATAGTTTTTAGTGTTTATGCATCTTCAGTTTTAATGCAATTATTTAAAAAACAAAGAGATGCAGTTGGATTATCAACTTATTCTGCTGAAATAGAAAATCATATTATTGCTAAAACATCCTCTAGACATCATCAGTTAATATATAATGAATTTGAGAAGATATTATCAATAGATGCCAAATTAAGTGAAAGAAAATCAGCAACTATTTCCTCTCTTCATGAAATAGCTGAAAGAATTAATCAAAGATCCTTAGTTATTTTGTTTACAGATTTAATTTCTGATAATAATTTAGAAGATATTTTTGATGCTTTTAGACATCTTAAACATAAAAAAAATGAAGTGATTTTATTTCATCTTTCTGATGTGTCAAAGGAACAAAAGTTAGAATTTGAAAATAAGCCTTATAATTTTATTGATGTAGAGTCTGGAGAAAACATTAAAATTAACCCTTCTCATTATAAGGAAAATTATGTAGAAAAAGTTGATTCATATTTAAATAAGATGCGTTTAAAATGTTTGCAATATAAAATTGATTTGATTGAAGTTGATATAAATAAGGGGTATGATCAAATTATTACATCTTATCTACTTAAAAGACAAAAAATCTTTTGAGATCATAAAAAATCTTTTAAGTTTGCATTTCTTTTATAAGAACGGTCTGGTAGTTCA
>CAZJXE010000337.1:0-1364 GCA_964549835.1 uncultured Weeksellaceae bacterium | reverse complement strand
ATTCCATTTGGCAGACTTATGATTAGACCTGAAAGTGAATTATGTGTTAATTGTGCTAAATAATTTTATGAGAAAATTAAAATTTATTTTAAGGTATTTCAAATATCTTTTAAAATCACAAAATCAATATATGATTCACTCACCATTTGTTTATAATTTTGTTTCAAATGTTATTTATAAAAAAACTGCGAATGAGTCTACCGCTGAAATTGAATCATTAAGAAACGCTTTATACAACGACAATAGAAAAATTAATATGACTGATTTTGGTGCCGGAAGTAATATTAACTCTAGTAAAAAGAGAAAAATAAAAGATATAGCTAAAAACTCTTCAAAAAACAAAAAGTTTGGACAATTACTATTTAGAATTGTGGAACACTTTAAACCAAAAGTTATTTTTGAGCTAGGCACATCATTTGGAATAAGTACACTTTATTTAGCAAAAGGAAATAATAATTCAAAAATAACAACATTTGAGGGGTGTAAGGAAACAGCAAATATTGCTAAAGAAAATTTTAATTTTTTAAATTTTAAAAAAATAGAAACTGTTTTAGGCAATTTTAAAGACACTTATGAAAAGAAAGCTGAAGAGTATAAGAAATTAGATTTGATTTTTGTAGACGGCAACCATCAAGAAAAAGCAACAATTAATTATTTTGAAACATTAATAAATTATTCACATAACAAAACAATTATTATTTTTGATGACATACATTGGTCAATTGGCATGGAAAATGCGTGGAAATACATAAAAGATTCTAAAAAAACTTCTCTTACTATAGACTTATTTTTTATTGGAATAGTTTTTTTAGACCCTAAATTGAGTAAAGAAAATTATATAATTAGATTTTAAATCATGAAAATATATACAAAAAATGGGGATAAGGGCGAAACACAGCTACTAGGAGGAACAAAAGTTTCAAAAGATAATATTAGATTAAAAAGTTATGGAAGTATCGATGAACTAAATGCATTTATAGGACATATATATGATCATAAAATTGATCAAAAAACAAATAAATTTTTATTGATTATTCAAAATAAACTTTTTGATTTAGGAAGCAACATTGCTTATGATCAAAAAAATGAAGCAATATCAATTCAAAAATTAGATGAAAATGATGTAAATGAAATTGAAATTGAAATTGATAGAATTGAAGAAAAGCTGCCTACATTATCAAACTTTATACTTCCTTCAGGACATAAAACTACATCTTTGTGTCATATTGCAAGAACAATCTGTAGAAGAGCGGAAAGAAATATGGTTGAGCTAAAGATTAATGAAAATGTTGATGAAATTAATATCAAGTTTTTAAATAGATTATCTGATTATTTATTTGTTTTAAGTAGATATAATCTAGTAA
>CAZJXE010000336.1:0-1367 GCA_964549835.1 uncultured Weeksellaceae bacterium | reverse complement strand
AAAAAATAAATAAAGAAAAAAAGGTTATCAGTGTTAAATTTAAAAACAAATCACTTTTTTTAAATTACCAAAAAATTAATAATCACTTTTTAGTGTATGTTTGTAATTAGTTTAAATATATGGATTTATATAAAAACATATTAATAAGTAAAGAACAGGGCAAAAAACTTTTTGCAATACTTATTGACCCTGACAAACAAAAAAATTCTGATCTTTTATTAATTATAAAAAATGCTAATAAAAGTAAAGTAAACTATTTTTTTGTTGGAGGTAGTTTACTTATAAATGACAATCTTAATGATTGCATAAAAACAATAAAAGAAAATTCAAAAATACCAGTTATCCTTTTTCCAGGAAATGCCATGCAGATAAATCCTAAAGCTGACGGAATTTTGTTTCTTTCTCTAATTTCTGGAAGAAATCCTGATCTTTTAATTGGAAAACAAGTTATCTCAGCTCCAATATTAAAACAAACTGAGTTAGAAATTATATCAACTGGATACATGCTTATTGATAGTGGAAAAGCAACAACAGCCAGCTATATGAGCAATACAGTTCCAATTCCAAGAGAAAAAAATGCTATTGCTACAAGTACTGCAATAGCTGGACAGTATTTAGGCATGAAATTAATTTACATGGACGGAGGAAGTGGTGCTGAATATCCAATAACAAATGAAATGATAAAGCAGGTAAGCAATTCTATAGATATACCGTTAATTGTTGGGGGAGGAATTTGTAATGCTAAAAAAGCTATCGAAAATTGCAAGTCAGGAGCTGACTTAATTGTTGTTGGAAATGCTATTGAAAAAGATTACAAATTAATAAAAGAAATATCTAAAGCAATTCAACTTAGTTAATATGAAATGTTCTGTAGAAATTTCTATGTACCCTCTAGAGAAAAAATATAAAGATCATATAATATCTTTCATAAAAAAATTAAGAAACCACAAAACTATTAAAGTAATTTCAAACGGCATGAGTACTCAAGTTTTTGGAAATTACGATAATGTAATCCCAATAGTTAATAAAGAAATTAAGCACGCATTCGAAAGCAAAAATAAAATTGTTTTTAATCTTAAAATAGTAAATTCTGATTTAAGCAAAATAGAAGATTTTTAGTATGAAACTCGCTAATTTTTTATTGTTATTTAATGACTTTTAATTTAGAATCTTTAGCTGTTATATTTTCACTAATCTATGTTGTTCTTGCAGCCAGAGAAAATATATGGTGTTGGGCAGCTGCAGTTGTTAGTGTTAGTCTATATATATTTATATGCTTTGAAGCTAAATTATATGCAGAAACTGGCTTACAAATTTTTTATTTAATAATGGCTGTGATAGGATATTTTTTATGGAAGAAAAGTCCC
>CAZJXE010000335.1:0-1368 GCA_964549835.1 uncultured Weeksellaceae bacterium | reverse complement strand
TCATTTTTGAAAGACCAAAAATCCCCTTGCTTTTCATTGGAGATAGTCCACATGGACGAATAATATCTTCAATTTCTTTAATAGATAATTTTATCATTTTTTTTGGGCAATCTGCAATCTTGAACAATTTTGGAGTAATTTGATTTACTCTCTCATCAGTACACTGGGCGGAAAGGAGTACAGCAATCAATAGAGTGTAGGGGTCTTTATGATTTAGAGGAATTGGTGTTTTAGGATATAACTCTTCTAAAGATTTAATAATAAATTCAACTTTTTCTTTTTTATTCATTAATTATTTTCTTTGAAGGTTTACCATAATGATGAACAATCTCAATATTATTTGATACGGACATGTTTCCTGGATTAATTCCAAGATCTCCTTCTGGAACTTTGATGCCTAAATCTTTGTAATATTCTTCCCATAATTTCATAGTTTTATTTGTTTTAGGGTCTATAAATGTCATAGGTTTTAAATCAAAAATTTGTTTTTCTTTAAATGCCTCTTGAATTAATTCTGAGCAATAGTATTTTCCATTGTTTGCTAAAAAGTAGTCGTCATACTTTTTTCCAAGTTTTGATTTTAAAAACTTTACAGCCTCATCAATTAAATGAGTATGTTCTTTTTTTAATCTTCCAACAATAACTTTAGGTTTATTATTTATATCAAATGATCTATTTAAAAAACTATCAAGTCTTGTATTTTTAACTTTTTTAGGAATTGCCTCAAGTATTTTTATGTGGTCTTCATATACATAGTTTGAATCTAAACAGTTTGGGTCACCTAATTCAACAACTATTCCAATATGCGAAAAGTTATAGTTGTTATATCCAGGGGTAACTTTTTCTATTGCATCACATAGGGGAGAGGAATCTAAATCTTGAAATAAAATATCCCCAATCTGGAGTTCAAATTTTTCATTTGAATTTTTATTACAACTAACAATCAAAAAGATAAAAAAAAGGAATTTGATTTTCATAATTCAAAAATAAAAAAAGAGGATATTTTATCCTCTTTCAATTTAATATTTAAGTGAAAATTAATCAGCTAGAACAATTATTTTATTGTTTTGCATTTCTATAACCCCTCCATTTATATTAAATGTTTCTTTATCATTTTTTGAATTAGTCACACAGATTTCACCTTTTGATAAAGTAGAAATAATTGGAGCATGATTATTTAAAATTTCAAACTCACCATTAGTGCCTGGTAATTTAACAGATTTTATCTCTCCTTCAAAAAGAAGTTTTTCAGGTGTTAGTATATCCAATAGCATAGAAAAATTATTTGGTTTCAGCGATCATTTTTTCTCCTTTTTCAATAGCTTCTTCAATGGATCCAACTAAATTAAATGCAGCTTCAGGATATTT
>CAZJXE010000334.1:0-1384 GCA_964549835.1 uncultured Weeksellaceae bacterium | reverse complement strand
TAACTAATTATATTGGAGGAACTGATGTAAGTTGTTTTGGAGATAATGATGGTTCGGTTGAAGTAGTTGCTTTAGGTGCTCACGCTCCATATAGCTATCAATGGTTCGGACCAAATGGTTTTTACAGTACTAGTCATATAATTAGTTCTTTGTATGCAGAAACGTATTCAGTAACTGTTTCTGATACTAATAATTGTACGGTAAATACAAGTATTAACCTTACAGAGCCAGCATCTCTTATATTTACTAGTTTATCTTCAACAGATGCTACTTGCTTAGGAGCTTGTGATGGTACTGTTGAGATTAGTTTAACAGGAGGAACTGCTCCTTATTCAGGTCATGCACAGGATAATAATACAGGAACTACTTTAATGAACTTACTCTCTGGAGATAGTCTTTTTGGAGGTATTTGTGCAGGTGATTACACAATTAGTTTGAGTGATGCTAACGGATGTTCTTCAGAACTTCTTGTTGGAGGTAATGATCATCAAATTATTCATGCCTTAGATACTATTGATGTTGCTATTGACCCACTATCATGCTTCTTTATTTTCTGTAATGGAGACTCTACTGGAGGTGTTACCTTAGATTGGGCAACTTATGATACTTCTTACAGCTACAACTGGTATGAAGCAAATGATCCAAGTACTAGTCTTGGTAATATGACACAAATTATGAATTTAGGAGCTGGATCTTATGTTGTAGAAGCTAATTATTTAGGATGTATAGCTACAGACACTATGGTACTTACAGAGCCAGATCCAATACAGATATTAGGATCAATTACTCATGTATTATGCTTTGGAGATAATGATGGTGCTGTTGATGCCAATGTTATAGGAGGTACACCATCTGCTAATGGCTATACTTACCTGTGGAGTAATAATGTAACTTCACAAGACTTAAATAATGTAGTCGCAGGTTTATATACTCTTACGGTAACAGATTCATTACTTTGTACAGCATCGCGTGATTTTAGAGTAAATCAGCCGGATGAGTTGCAAATTGCAATCACAGAATCGAGTCCTTTTGTTTTAGAGTTATCATCAACTACCGGAGGTGTTCCATCATATACTTATGCATGGTATGAATCAAATACTAATGTAGGTTCAGGAACAACTTATGTAGTCTCTAATAATGGAACATATTACTTAGAAGTTACTGATGGAAACAACTGTGTTAGTACCTCAAATAGTATAACTTTTAATGTTGCTGGAGTAGAAGATGGAGGATTTAGTTTTAAGGTTTATCCAAATCCATTTAAGGATGAAGCTACAATAGATTTTGGATATACAGTAAATAATGCAAAAATCAGTATTGTAGATATCTATGGTAAATTAATAGAGCAACATGAGATTACAAATAAAAATTCTTTTGTAATTAC
>CAZJXE010000333.1:0-1387 GCA_964549835.1 uncultured Weeksellaceae bacterium | reverse complement strand
GAAGCAAATGCAAAATATGCTAATATTGATGCTTAAAAAAAATAAAAATAAATAATATGAAAGTTACTGTAGTAGGAGCGGGAGCTGTTGGAGCCAGTTGCGCAGAATATATTGCAATTAAAAATTTTGTTTCTGAAGTTGTTTTATTGGATATAAAAGAAAATTATGCTGAGGGCAAGGCAATGGACTTAATGCAAACAGCATCATTGAATGATTTTGATACTAGAATAATTGGAAGTACAAACGATTATTCTAAAACTGCTAATAGTGATATTGCTGTTATAACAAGTGGAATACCCAGAAAGCCAGGTATGACAAGAGAGGAACTAATTGGAATAAATGCTGGAATTGTCAAATCTGTTTCCCAACAATTATTAGAGCATTCTCCTAATGTTATTTTGATAATTGTAAGTAATCCGATGGATACTATGACTTATTTAACTCATAAAGTTACTGGATTGCCAAAAAATAGAATAATTGGAATGGGAGGAGCATTAGATAGTGCTAGATTTAAATATAGACTTGCTGAAGCATTACAATGTCCAATTTCTGATGTTGATGGAATGGTTATTGGTGGTCATTCTGATAAGGGAATGATTCCTCTAACTCGAATTGCTTCACGAAACAGTGTAAGAGTATCAGAATTTTTATCTGAAGAAAGATTGTTAAAGGTTTTAAATGACACTAAAGTTGGTGGGGCTACATTAACATCTATGCTCGGTACTTCAGCATGGTATGCCCCAGGAGCAGCTGTTTCTGCACTTGTTCATTCTATTTCTTGTGATAAGAAAAAAATATTTCCATGTTCAACTTATCTTGACGGAGAATATGGACTGAGTAATCTTTGTATAGGAGTTCCTGTAGTTTTAGGAAAGAATGGAATTGAATCAATTGTAGAAATTGATTTAAACGATAGTGAAGTAAATGCTCTTAAGGAGTCTGCAGAAGCCGTTATGAAAACCAATCAGTTATTGTCAGATTTAAATATTTAATACTTTTCTATAAAAAGTTATAACTACTTGTTGTTTTAACAAAACTTTTTATTTTTGCAATCCAAATTTGATATTATGAGAAAAGGTATTCACCCAGAAAATTATAGATTATGTGTTTTTAAAGACATGTCTACAGATTATGCTATTTTAACTAAATCATGTGCAGAATCTAGCGAAACTATTAAATGGGAAGATGGTAATGAATACCCTCTAGTTAAAATGGAAATTTCATCTGATTCTCATCCTTTCTACACTGGAAAGTCAAAACTTGTTGATACAGCAGGTCGAATAGACAAGTTTAAAAGTAAATACGAAAAATTTAAAAAATAAATTTTCATCCAAAATTTATAATTACACCCCATGCTAATGTATGGGGTTTTTTAATTAAGTTTGCT
>CAZJXE010000332.1:0-1389 GCA_964549835.1 uncultured Weeksellaceae bacterium | reverse complement strand
TTAATTTACTTCTTTTGTATAAAAATTATAAAAACATGAAAAATTTATTACTTACAACAATACTAATTTTATCTTCAGTAAATCTATTTGCTCAAGGTACACCCCACGTTAAGATATTTAGCAATTTTAATTTTGATATGGATAGTGAGCCTGAATACGCATCTAAAGGTTTTGAAATTAAAAGAGCATATCTTGGATATAAATACAATCTTTCTGATGATTTCAGCACAAAAATAACTTTTGATGTTGGAAAGAATGGAGCAGGAAGTAATTATACTGCCTTTTTAAAGATTGCTTCGCTTTCTTGGAAAGCTTCTGACAAATTAAATCTATCTTTTGGTATGATTGGAACCCAAAACTTTAAATTTATGGAAAATGCATGGGGAAAGAGATATATTTACAAGTCATTCATGGATGAAAACAAATGGGCTAGTTCTGCTGATGCTGGTGCTAACTTAAAATATACTGTTTCTGATAATCTTACTATTGATGCTCAAGTATTAAACGGGGAAGGGTATAAGAATCTACAATCTGACAATCAATTTAGAGGTGGTGCAGGAATAACTTATAATACTGATGATATATCTTTCAGGGTTTCCAGAGATATGATTCCAAGAACGATGTACGGTGATGACTACGATGCACAGTATATCAATACTTTTGCAGCTATATACAGTGGATCAAATATAACTCTAGGTGGTGAATATAACCTTAGAGAAAACACATCATTTGTTGTAGATAATACAAGTACTGCTTTTTCAGTGTATGGAAGTCTAGACATTGGAAATGATGTTTCAATATTTGGAAGATATGATTTATCTGACTCAGAAGATGCCAATGAAAATCAATGGAATATAGATAATGAAGGAGAACTTACTATTGTTGGTATAGAAAAGCAAATGACAAAAGGAGTAAAAGTAGCATTAAATGTAAAATCTTATAAGGCAGCAACTGCAGATGATGATGCGGAAGCAAACAATATGCTATATTTAAACCTTGAATATAAATTTTAAAATATTGTTTTAAATAAATTAAAGAAGAGCCTTTTAAGGCTCTTTTTTTTTATTTAAAAATCAAGTAATTTTGCAATATGAGAATTTTCATTATTATTTTTCTTTTTCCATTCATTTCTTTATCACAAGATAGCTTAAATATGAGTCTTTTAGGATCTATCGATTATCCTCTAACTAATGGAATAGACATCTGGGGTTATGTTGATTCAAGTGATAATGAATACGCTATTGTTGGTCTTAGAGATGGAGTTTCTTTTGTTGATGTAACGGATCCTACAAATCCTGATGAAAAATTCTTTATTCCGGACATTTACTCAGTATGGAGAGATATTAAAACATGGAATAATTATGCTTATGTAACCACAGAATCTGATAC
>CAZJXE010000331.1:0-1389 GCA_964549835.1 uncultured Weeksellaceae bacterium | reverse complement strand
GCAATATGCATCTTTATTTTTTTTACTAAAATAAAAAAGAATTTTTATTGAATATGTTAAAAATAAACTAGATAGATTATTGTTGAAAACTTATATGTTAAGTTTTTTTAGCTCTTCTATAAATTTTCTTTTTTCACTCAATCTAACTATTTTATTTTGCCCACCTAATTTGTTTCTTTTCTTTAACCAATCAAAGAATACCCCATTTTTAATTATGCTTATTTTTGGTTCTCTGAGTATCAAATTTCCAGATCTTTTTGCTTCATAATCAGAATTAATTTTTTTTAATTTTTGATCTAGTATTTGAGAGAATAAATTAATATTTTTTGGAAGATTTTCAAATTCAATTGCCCATTCATGAGCACCTGAAGAATCTTTAAAAAACAAGGGAGCTACAGTGTATTCTACAATTTTGCAATTTGTTTTTTTACATGCCTCAAATATTGCTTGATCAGTATTATGAACCATTAACTCTTCACCAAAAGTATTTATACAGCTCTTTGTTCTTCCTTTTATAATAATTCTATATGGACTAATTGAAGTAAATCTAACTATATCACCAATTCTATATCTCCAAAGTCCAGAGTTAGTTGAAATTATTATTTCATAGTCAGTTTTAGTCTTTACGTCTTTAAGACTAATGTAATTTTTATCTACTTCTTTAATATTTTTAAATTCATAAAAAATCCCATAATCTAATAGTAATAGCATGTCATTAGCATCTTTCCTATCTTGTAATGCAAAAAAACCTTCCGAAGCATTATAGGTCTCTAAGTAATTCATTTTTTTGGATGGTATTAACGACTTAAATTGATTTTTGTACGGACTAAAATTTACACCCCCATGTATATATAGCTCGAGGTTTGGCCATATTTCTGTAATATTTTTCACGCCTGCTTTTTTAACAATATTTTTTAAAAGGATTAACATCCATGAAGGGACACCTGATAAATTAGTGATATTTTGATTAATTGATTGATTTATAATTTTTTCTAACTTATTATCCCAGTTTTTCATTGTTGCAGTTTTAATATCTGGGATTCTATGAGTATTTACCCAAAAAGGAAAATTGTCTAGAAGTATTGCCGAAAGGTCTCCTTCAACATATTTGCTATTTATTTCTTTAGATCCCCCTAGAATTATTCCTTTTCCATTAAAAATTTTACTATTAGGATTATTGTTAAGATATATTGCAAGCATATCTTTCCCCCCTTTAAAATGACAGTCATTTAATGTTTCATAGCTAAGAGGGATATATTTACTTTTTGCATTTGTAGTACCAGAAGATATTGTAAATAGCTTGATGCTATTTGGCCAAAGGATATTTTTTTTTCCATTTCTTATTTCATCAATATATGGGAATAATTCTTCATATTTTCTATCTGGAAC
>CAZJXE010000330.1:0-1394 GCA_964549835.1 uncultured Weeksellaceae bacterium | reverse complement strand
GAAGCATCTATAATTATATAATCGGTTAATAAAGAATCAGGCTCAAAAATATTAAATGATGCACTATCAGAAAAACCTAAATTGTCAGTTACAATTAATGAATAAGTTCCACTAGTTAAATTATAAATATCCTCATTACTTGATCCATTACTCCACTGATATGAAAGTGGAAGAACTCCACCTGCTACAGTTACATTAATATATCCATCATTTTGACCATTACAACTAATATCTGAAACTAAGGCATCTATTGAAGGAAGCGGATAAGTACATGAACCGTCGTCTATTGTTGCTGTAGAATCATAATTTGACGCAAGGGGATCTTTACATCCGTAAACAAAAGGAACACAAAAACTGCCAGTAAATGGAGCTCCCCCAGATCTAACAATAATTCCATTTGTATCAACTAATTCCCAAGAAATTTCATTTTGCCAAAGACCTCCACCTACAGTTAAAGAATAACACTCATCATTTGGGACACAAAAAGATTCAGTTTGAAAAAAACCATTTGGTATAGGCCAAATTGTTGTTGAATAAAACTGTACTCCATTTGAATTTGTAATTGATAAAAAATTACCGTTCCATCCATCTCCAAAACTATCGTACATGTTTAAAGTTAGAAAAGTACAGTTTGTATAAACACAAGACCCATCATCAATTTCAGCAAATTGATCATAATTATCTGCTGTAGGATCTTTACATCCAGCACTAGGGTCATGTAAACGTAGAAGATCGATTGCAATATCCCCTTGTAGTGTAGGGCCAACAACACCAACCATACGCACCATAATATTTGAGGTGTATGTACTCAAATCAACATGTGCTAACCACCAAGCATCTCCTTGTTCTCCATTTTTTGACCATTCTGTAACCCAAGTTAATCCTCCATCAGATGAAACTTCTACTTTTAATTCTCCTATACCAGCTCCATACATATGATAATTAAATGATAGATGTAAATTATTATAAAAAGAAGGATCAACACAGTCTGCTGTTAAAGTAGCATAAGACCCTGGTGGAAATGAACCACACTCTAAATACATATAGTAATTTCCAATCCATGTTTGAGAAGGTCCTGTGTTAAATGTTGGAGTGCTTCCTTGATTCCTCACCCAAGGCAAATTAGTTGTTTGACCAAAGCCGGTATAAATTCCATTTGTCCAACTAATTGGTAGACTTTCAAAACTCTCAAAAGGAGGTGTACAGTTAAAAGAAAAACAAGCTGTATCAGAATATGGAGCTCCACCCCATATACCAGCTCCATTATTAAGAAACCACCATCTGTCATATTCATCTGTAAACCACCAAAGGACCTCTGATTGACTACTACCACTATCACATACAACAGTATAACAATCATCCGGAAGACATAAAGTATCAACTCTAGCAAAACC
>CAZJXE010000329.1:0-1395 GCA_964549835.1 uncultured Weeksellaceae bacterium | reverse complement strand
ATGAAGCACCTGTATTAAGTAAGAACTTTGATGAGTTCACACGAATAGATTGTTGGCAAGAGTATTCTTATGTGTTCGTCAAGGACAGATGGGTAGCATACTCTACCGAACAAAAGTTTAATAAAGATTATAGTAAGATTACCAGAGTAATTGTCAAGGAGGTAGAAATCCCAAAAAAGCAGACAGTTGAATAAGTGGCACAAGGGGGTGGTCAACCCCCTTTTTTAGTGCTATAATAAATGTATAAACAAAGAAACAACCCCTATGGAAAAAGTAATCGGAGAATCAGTAAAGAAAACTGACAGAACTTTCGTCAGGTCTTACACA
Organism: uncultured Weeksellaceae bacterium; assembly: GCA_964549835.1. GTDB lineage: Bacteria > Bacteroidota > Bacteroidia > Flavobacteriales > BACL11. The sequence continues at coordinate 1,068 of CAZJXE010000329.1, read as the reverse complement.
GAAGGATATTGTGAAGCAATCACAGAGAACTACAAAATATATCATCAGAGAAGTATGGAGAGTATGGCAGCAAGTGACCCTAGTAGTAGTTACCCATCAGACGAATTAAAGCGTATTAAAGATGGTACTGCAAACTTAATGAAGTTTGAGATAAGAGAAGGTAAGAAATACTACAAGGTAGTTCAAGTTGAGTATGATACTTTCCAAAATAGAAATGAGTATAGGGATAGTTCAGTTCATTCATTTGTTGACAAAAATACAGGGGATGTATTCAAACCTGCATCTTGGAAAGCACCCGCAAAACACGTTAGATTTACTTTCCAGAAACCAGAAGACATTAGGTTTTTATTAAATCCTATCAATGTTGGTTGGGCGGGTGGTTATCTCTACTTGAGGTAATCTATGACCAAAATGACCGCAAAGGAAAAACTAATCTTTATTCTCTCTTTATTATGGATGTTTCATTGGGGAACAAATCTTACATATACCATTTTGGATATGGTTATAGCAAAAAACGTTGTACGTCTATTGCCACTTGGTTTATAAACAGGTACTTACCTAGACATAAACTTACGATTGACATTGTTCATCGTAGTTTGAAGAAGGATGATTGCTACGGATTTTGTGATGTAGTTAATTATTCAAGACCTAGAGATTTTACTATTGAACTTCACTCAGGTATGAATGAAGTTGACTATACTAAAACCTTATTGCATGAGTTAGTACATCTAAAACAATGGGTAGAGGGTTCACTTAGACTGAAATCAGGTAAAACTCATTTCAGAGGTATGAATGTCAGCGATTTAGATTATATGAGACAACCACACGAATTTGAAGCATTTACAATGCAAGAAATACTATATAAACAGTATAATAAGTATGTATTTGATAATAAGGGAAAAAAGGTAAGAGATAATAACTTTGTTTTAGACAATAGATTACCCAAACACATCCTCTAAAAATGCAACTCAAACACATCGAACACCCCGAAGATACTATCCTTACTGGAGACCTATCAGCAATTAACTGGTTTACTATACAGGGAAAGGTATCTCTTAAAATAGATGG
>CAZJXE010000328.1:0-1396 GCA_964549835.1 uncultured Weeksellaceae bacterium | reverse complement strand
AAGATGAAGAGAGAGACTCATTACATTTAAAAAATAAAGGAATAATTTTTGCACCAGATTTTTTAGTTAATTCTGGGGGATTAATTAATGTTTATTCTGAAATTAAAGGATATAATAAAGAAAAGTCTTTAGAAAAGACTAAAGAAATATTTAATACAACCTTAGATATTTTGAACAAATCAAAAGCTGAAGGAATTAGTAGTTATACTGCTGCAATGAATATTGCTAAAGAAAGAATTCAGAACAACAAATAATTTTATGATTAGTAGAAGGCATATAAGACTTAAAGTCCTACAATCCTTGTATGCTTTTCATTCAAAAAAAGAAAAAAATATTTCTAAATCTGAAAAAGAAATGTTAAAAAATATTGAAGACATTTCTAATCTTCAACTTGCTATTTTAAGTCTTTTATTTTTGCTCTATAATCATGCATATAATTTTTTTGAAGACAATAAAAATAAATTCTTACCAAAAGAAGAAGACATAAATCCAAACAAAAAATTTATTGATAATTTATTTTTTAGATTTTTTTTATCAGATAAAAAAATGATTAAAAAATTAGAAAATTTTTCTGCTTTTTGGATTAGTAATGATCATGATATTATTAGAAAGATATTTATGGATATTTTTAAAAGTAAACTATATAATGATTACCTAAATGAGAATGATGAGTCCTATAAAAATGATATTAAGTTTTTCAATAATATTTTAAATGATATTATTTTAAATAATAAAGTACTTCACCATATTTTAGAAGAGAAAAGTATTTATTGGATTGACGACCTTCCATTTGTAGCAACTATTGTAATGGGTAATTTTAAAAATAAAAAAGTTATTAATTCCCGATCAGTTTTTAAAAATTCAAGTGATAAAGATTTTGCAGTTGATTTATTTAAAAATACTATTAAATATGATGATGATTATGAAAAAATAATTATTGAAAAAGCGCAAAATTGGGATCTAGAAAGAATAGCTATTATGGACCAATTAATGATTAAAATGGCTTTTTGTGAGATTTTAAATATGCCTGAACTTCCTTTAAAGGTTTCTTTAAATGAGTACATAGAAATATCTAAATACTACAGCACTAATAAAAGTAAGATGTTTATAAATGGATTAATTGACAATGCTATAAATGATTTTAAAAAAGCAAATAAGATTAATAAAACAGGAAGAGGTCTTTTGTAATTTATTAATTTTGATAAAATGTATTTAATGAAAATGAATTTTAATTATCTAGTTTGGCTTTTTTCTATTGTTTTTTTATTTTATTCATGTGGAGATGCTGCTAAAAAGGTTGAGTCTAAACAAAATAGATTAAGTACTGATTTAGTAAAAAACAACCAAACTATTAGTAATAAGAAAATGACAATTACTCAACCAATTGTTGAGATAT
>CAZJXE010000327.1:0-1400 GCA_964549835.1 uncultured Weeksellaceae bacterium | reverse complement strand
CCTCCTTAGCAATTTTTGCTGAATAAAAATTTAAATCATATACAATTGAAGACAAATTATAATCCTCTTGGGCAATAGATGTACTACTAAATGTATTAGTTTCAATGATATCAGAACCTGCAATCAAATAATCCTCATGAATTGATTGAATTACATCTGGTCTAGTAATTGATAAAAGATCATTATTCCCCCTTAAATCACAATCATGATTTTTAAATCTATCTCCACGAAAATCTTCTTCAGAAAGAGAAAACCGTTGTATCATAGTTCCCATTGCCCCATCAAGAACTAAAATTTTATTTTTTAATACTTTTTCAATCATATTTAAACAGTATGACTTATCAAAAAGATTTTAGGGAAATTGGTTATGAATTTCTCTCATCTTCCTTCAGATTTCTGAAGTGGGATTTGGCACCATCTTATAAGGTTGCCAAGACATCACAGGGCCCATCCCTCCGTCTTTCTTGATAAGTTCGCTGCAAATTTAATTATAATTTTTCTAAACTATTTAAATATTATTTAATTTTTTAAATTTGCCAAAAAATGTGGAAAGATTTGGCCTATTGCAACCACAAAAAAAAATGCTAAAAACGTTTCTTTTTAATTCAAGCCAAATCTTTAGTTTTTAATTTAAATAATAAAATATGTCATATTATTTTACATCAGAATCTGTTTCTGAAGGACATCCGGATAAAGTAGCTGATCAAATTTCTGATGCCTTATTAGATAATTTCCTAGCTCAGGATCCAGAATCAAAAGTTGCTTGTGAAACTTTAGTTACCACAGGTTTAACTGTATTAAGTGGTGAAGTTAAAACAAACGGCTATGTTGATGTCCAAAATATAGCCAGAGAAGTTATCAGAAAAATTGGGTATACAAAATCAGAGTATAAATTTGATGCAGATAGTTGTGGAGTAATTTCAGCAATACATGAACAATCAGCAGATATAAGACAAGGTGTTGTTGAGGGTGAAGGATTAAATAAAGAACAAGGAGCGGGTGATCAAGGAATGATGTTTGGCTATGCAACAAATGAAACTGAAAACTTTATGCCTTTAGCTCTAGACATTTCTCACAAAATATTAATCGAAATGGCAAATATTAGAAGAGAAAATAAAGAAATGACCTATCTCAGACCAGACTCAAAATCTCAAGTAACTCTTGAATATAATGATGATCATTCTCCAAAATCTATAACAGATATTGTTGTTTCTACTCAGCATGACGATTTTGATGATGAAATATCAATGCAAAAGAAAATTGAAAATGATGTAAAAGAAATTCTTATGCCAAGAGTTTTAAGTCATCTTTCAGAATCAAATAAAGCACTATTTGGAAGAGAAAGATATCATGTAAACCCAACTGGAAAGTTTGTTATTGGAGGGCCGCATGGTGATACT
>CAZJXE010000326.1:0-1404 GCA_964549835.1 uncultured Weeksellaceae bacterium | reverse complement strand
GCTCTTAATCCTTTTTCATAATAAAAAATAAAATCATTTGTTAGCTTGTTTAGACTTGAAGTTGCTGTATTAGCTGTAGATAAAACAAATTCATTTCTGTTAGAAATCCAATCATTTTTAATATTAGTTGTATTTGTTTTAAGATCGAGCACAACATCTTGTAAGTAAGATAAGTACATGTTGCCATTAGTGCCAGTGTAATCTGAAAGTCCATTTGCAAGACCATTAATCATATAATCTAGAGTAGGAAATCCTTGGGCGGCATAATGATTAGGGTTATTAAAATCATAGCCTCCGTTTAAAACATTAAGTTCTATTCTTGCAGTATTGCAAGGATATGAATTGATTTTTTTTCTAAAATTAATTTCTTCTGCTAGATTAATATCAAACATTTCTACATGCTGCCATGCTTTATATGCATCAAACCACTTTTGCTTAACAAGATCATAATTTGTTTGATCAATTTGAGTTGAAAAAAGTGTAGTTGCATTTTCAAGATCTGTTACTTTATTATGAAAGTTTTCATACGCAGGAATAATGATATTGTCAGTTAAGTTTGTCAATAATATTTGTCTATCATAACCATCAACATAATTATTATTTTCTTCACCACCTCCACAAGAAAAAAGAATTATTGTCACAGTTAATATTGGTAGTATTTTTTTCATAGCATTAATTTGCAAAAATTAAAAACTCAGGAGATATTTCTCCTGAGTTTTTCTAGTTAAAATCTTATTTTTATAATCCAAATGCTGCGTCAATTTGATCCGCCATTGTTATTAATGTAGCCGCATCAATATCCCAAAGACCATTTCCAGCTTCAAGATTTGCAAGCATTGCATCAACATCTGCTTTTGGGACTAGATATTGTCCATCAGCGCCAAGCGCAAACTGAAGACTTAATATAAAACCATACCCTTCTGAAAGATCATGAATTACTTCAGCCATATCAGGGTTAGGATTTCCAAGTTCAGCTGCACCGCTTCTTAGATAATCAGAAGCTTTAACTCCCAAAATTTTTGAAATTAATTCTCTAGCAACTAAACCTTGAGCATCTCTTTCAGTATAATCCATATTCACAATTGCTGTTCTTCCAGCAATTAATGCGTTATATACTGCGTTCATATCTACGTCTCCAGAAGTATTAACTTTTCCTGCATATTTATTCAATAGTACAGAGCCATTTCCAGAAAATGTAGGTGCAGTTATATCAGCCTCAAGACCATATAGGTATCCAAATCCTTCGTCCCAATAGTGTTCCATTGTTGTGTATTCACCAGCCCCAAGACCAGATGGATCATTGTCAGCAGGATCTAATTTTGAAGGACTTAAGTATCCGTTAACTATTTGATCAACGCATAGTGCTCCAATTAAACCTTTAATAAAAGTTTGATTTAATTCAAA
>CAZJXE010000325.1:0-1405 GCA_964549835.1 uncultured Weeksellaceae bacterium | reverse complement strand
TCTGGTATTCAAGACCTTAAAATCATTGAGAATTATATTCTTCAAGAGAGTGAGGATTTTGAAGTAGAGGAAACTGAAAATACAATTGGCATATTGAATCGATATATTGATGAATCTGAGTTTGAAGGAGATAAAACTCTCATTAAAGGAATTCTACAGAAAATATATTCAGAAGCTTGCGAGGTAGACTAGTGTATCTTCTTACAATGACCGAAAGACAGGATAATGGTGCTTATGCTGTTTTAAATCGGTATGGGGAAAAAGTACTCTTTATGTTTGAAGAGGAGGACGATGCTGAAAGATATGCTATGATGTTGAATGATGATGAAAAGGATAGTGAATTAAATGTAATAGAAATTGACGATGCACTTGCCATAATGACATGTAAGAGGTATAATTATAAGTATGCTGTGATTACCCCTAATGATATCGTGATACCACCAAAGAATGATAACGTTTCAAAAGATTAAATGGAAGAACTTCCTCTCAACAGGGGATCACTTTTCAGAAATTGACTTTACTAAAAATGGAACTAACCTTATTGTAGGAACCAATGGCACAGGTAAATCAACTGTGTTAGATGCTCTTACTTTTAGTTTGTTCAATAAACCATTTCGTAAGATAAACAAATCTCAACTCATTAATGCTACAAATGAGAAAGATTGTTTAGTTGAAGTAGAATTTAATATTAACGGAAAAGAATATCTTGTAAGAAGATCAATTAAACCAAATCTATTTGAAATAGAAGTCAATGGTCAGAAAATGCATAAACAAGCAGATGACCGTGCAATGCAGAAGATATTAGAAGAAAATATATTGAAGGTAAACTATAAGTCATTTACTCAGATTGTTATTCTGGGTAGTAGTGCGTTTGTTCCTTTCATGCAATTGTCTGGTACAAATCGAAGAGAAGTGATTGAAGATTTATTAGACATTCGTATATTCTCTGCTATGAATACTATCATCAGGGATAAGATAAGAAAACAGAAGGAAGAAATACAAGTATTAGACTTGAAAAAGGATAACATCAAAGATAAACTGCAGATGCAAGAAAAGTTTATTGAAGAATTAGATAATCGTGGAAAGGAAAATATAAAGGGTAAAAGAAAAAAAATAGATGAACTGATGAGTGAAACTGATAGTTACACATCAAAAAATGAGCAGTTGCAAAGTGATGCTCTTGACCTCACTAAAGAACAAGAAAAGGTAACTGGGTCAAGTAAAAAATTACGGTCTCTTAACAATCTAAAAGGTAAATTATCTAATAAAGTAGCAACCATTACTAAGGAACATAAGTTCTTTACTGATAATGTAACATGCCCTACATGTACACAACCTATAGAAGAATCATTTCGTTTAAATAGAATTAGTGATGCTCAAACTAAAGCAAAAGAGTTGCAATCTG
>CAZJXE010000324.1:0-1411 GCA_964549835.1 uncultured Weeksellaceae bacterium | reverse complement strand
TAATTACATCAAATTTAAACATTTATTTATCAACAATAAAATAAGTAATTTTAGTTAAATTTTTTAGAATGATTAAAGTTTGAGAATCCTACGGCCAAAAACTGTCCCCTTTTCTGTCCCCCTAAAATTAAAAAACCCTCATAATCTATTGAATTATAAGGGTTTAACTTTTATTGTTGCGGTCTGGACGGGACTTTACTCAATAATTAGCTTCTTCTCTACTGTTCCATCATCATAAATGTAAAAGATAATTTCATTTTTAGAGCCAATGGTTTCTTTACCTAAAAGATTTGTAGTTTTAAGTAAATTTTTATTTGCAAGTTCTTCTTCAATATATGATATGTTATTACAAGGAAGTAATGGATAAAGAAAATCACTTGTAAAATTAACTGCTTGAGTAAAATTTGGATTTAAATGCCCAGCTTGAGGCCAATCATGATCAACACCAATAAAGATTAACTCATCGTTGATTATTCCAGATAAATTAGCTTGTGGATGCATTTCTCCTGGCCCGCAAATAGTAAATACTGCAGGATTCCCATAGACTGGGGAACAATAGTAATTAACACTAGGGTCATTGCTTCCATGTACACTTACCAATGGCTCATCATATTGGTCAATTAAACTTGTTTCTATTATTCCAGCTGCATAGCTTATTACGCCATTAATTTTTGAAGAGTAACCATAATTCCCAGCATCACCCTCCAAACCATAAATACCACCAATATTTGAAGCTGAAGATTGTAGATTAAAAATACTGCCGTCATTTTCAATTAAGCTATCAGGCAAATCAATTAAATTATCTACAAAGGCATGATGAATTGCTATGACACCTCCAGCAGAATATCCTCCTGCAAAAATGGCACTAGTATCAATACCATAATTATTTCCAAGTTCAAAACTTTTTCTTAAATATCTTACAGCAGATTTTGAATCATATACAGCTCGTATAATAGATTCATATTGTTCTTGTTTACTTGAAAACCAAGTAGACCAATCAGACAGTCTATAATTTATAGAAACTGTTACGTATCCTCTTTTTGCAAATGATTCACAAAAATCAATACAATCTGTACTATTCTTATTTCCTAGTACTAAACCACCTCCATGAATATAAATAATTACTGGCCTACTTAATAATGTATCTCCGTCAGGAACATAAATATCCATTTCATGTCTTATATCATTATAAACATCTGAGTAATTTATTGTTGTAACATTTACTGAAGTAAAAATTTCTGTTTGATATCTTCCATTGCATTGTGCATAAATAATATCAGTTAATGAAGTCATTAATAAAAGTAATATAAGTAGTAGTTGTTTCATTTTCTAAATAATTTTAAACAAAAGTAAAGATAAAAACTAATAAAGTTGGGAGGGGTAGTCTAAATCTTAGGGGGTAATTCTGTGG
>CAZJXE010000323.1:0-1435 GCA_964549835.1 uncultured Weeksellaceae bacterium | reverse complement strand
TTTCAATAGCTTCTTCAATGGATCCAACTAAATTAAATGCAGCTTCAGGATATTTATCTACTTCACCATTCATAATCATATTAAAGCCTTTAATTGTATCTTGAATGTCAACAAGTACTCCTTGTAAACCGGTAAATTGTTCAGCGACATGAAAAGGCTGAGATAAAAATCTCTGTACTCTTCTTGCTCTGTGAACTGCTTGCTTATCCTCATCTGAAAGTTCGTCCATTCCAAGAATTGCAATAATATCTTGTAATTCTTTGTATCTCTGTAAAAGTTCTTTTACGTCTTGTGCACACTTATAATGCTCTTCTCCAACAACTTCTGGAGTTAAAATTCTAGAAGTTGAATCTAGAGGGTCAACAGCTGGATAGATACCTAGCTCCGCAATTTTTCTTGAAAGAACAGTTGTTGCATCCAAGTGAGCAAAAGTTGTAGCCGGTGCAGGATCAGTTAAATCATCAGCTGGAACATAAACAGCCTGAACTGAAGTTATTGATCCGTTTTTTGTGGATGTAATTCTTTCCTGCATAGTTCCCATTTCTGTGGCAAGTGTTGGTTGGTATCCTACCGCAGAAGGCATTCTTCCTAGAAGTGCAGATACTTCTGAACCAGCTTGAGTAAATCTAAAAATATTATCAACGAAGAAAAGAACATCTTTTCCTTTACCATCCCCCTCACCATCTCTAAAATATTCGGCAATTGTTAAGCCAGATAATGCAACTCTAGCTCTAGCTCCAGGAGGCTCATTCATTTGACCAAATACGAATGTTGCCTTGGACCCAAGTAATTTTTCTTTATCTACTTTTGATAAATCCCAGCCACCTTCTTCCATATTGTGATTAAAGTCTTCTCCATAATTGATAATTCCAGACTCTAACATTTCTCTTAAAAGGTCATTTCCTTCTCTAGTTCTTTCCCCAACTCCAGCAAAAACAGATAAACCACCATGACCCTTTGCAATATTATTAATCAGTTCTTGAATAAGAACAGTTTTACCAACTCCTGCACCTCCAAATAAACCAATTTTTCCACCTTTTGCATATGGTTCAATTAAATCAATAACTTTTATTCCCGTAAATAATACTTCAGTGGCAGTTGAAAGGTCTTCAAATTTTGGAGCTTCTCTATGTATTGGCAAACCATTTTCAGTTGAGAGATTTTCCATTCCATCAATTGCATCTCCAATTACATTAAAAACTCGACCCTTAATTTTTTCTCCGGCTGGCATCATTATAGGCGCTCCAGTTGCAAGAACATCAACACCTCTGCTAATACCATCAGTTGTTTCCATTGCAATTGCTCTAACAGTATCCTCTCCAATATGTTGTTGGCATTCAAGAACAAGTTTTGATCCATTTTCTCTTGTTATTTCTAATGAATCATAAATATTTGGCAATTCATTTTCGTTGTTATCAAAAACAACATCAACTAC
>CAZJXE010000322.1:0-1435 GCA_964549835.1 uncultured Weeksellaceae bacterium | reverse complement strand
GAAATCATTAGGTATACTAACAATAGTCCTGATGATTTAGATTTCTTGTGGCTTCAAATGGATCAAAATCTTTTTATGAAAGACTCAAGGGGAAATGCAGTTATCCCTCTTAGAGGCAGCAGAAACGGATCTAAAGGACAAACACTTGACGGTGGTTTTAAAATTTCGGCAGTTCAAGTTATCTCTGGAAAAGGAAGAAGTCGGTCAATAAATGATGTTGATTATGAGGTTTATGACACTAGGATGAAAGTAAAGCTGTCTCAGCCTTTGAAGGCTAATGGAGGAAAACTGTCTTTAAAAATTGACTTTTCATTCTTATCACCAGACTATGGGTCGGATAGAATGGGTATCCTCAGAACTGATAACGGAAAGGTTTATACGGTTGCGCAGTGGTATCCAAGAATGTGTGTTTATGATGATTTAAGTGGCTGGAACACTCAACCATATACTGGTCAAGGTGAATTCTATTTAGAGTATGGAGATTTTAATGTAAATATAACCGCGCCAGCAGACCACATTGTTGTTTGTTCTGGAGAGCTGCTTAACCCTCTTGAAACCTACACGTTGGATCAGCTTGACAGATGGGCTAAAGCAGAAGCAAGTGATGAAACCGTAATGATTAGAAGCCCTGAAGAAATTAACGACCCAAGCTCAAGGCCTTTGGGTAGAGAAATGATTACATGGAGGTTTAGAATTGATAATGCCAGGGATGTTGCTTGGGCTTCATCTTCAGCATTTATTGTTGATGCTGCTAGAATTAATCTCCCTAGTGGAAAAAACTCAATGGCTATTTCAGCTTACCCCATAGAGAGTTATGGTGATAATGCGTGGGAAAGGTCTACTGAGTACACTAAGGCCTCTGTGGAGCATTACTCAGAAAGATGGTTTGAGTACCCTTATCCCACGGCTATTAATGTAGCTGGAAATGTTGCGGGAATGGAATACCCTGCTGTGTCTTTCTGTAGTTATAGGTCTAAAAGCGGAAGGCTTTGGGGTGTTACTGACCATGAGTTTGGACACAACTGGTTTCCAATGATTGTTGGGTCAAACGAGAGGTTGTATGGATGGATGGATGAGGGTTTTAATTCTTTTGTTAATGATATTAGCACAAAGGAGTTTAACAACGGAGAGTACCATAGAGGAAAAATGAATATGCATATGGCAGCCCTTCGGTTTGGTTCTGAAAAAACAGAGCCTTTAATTACTGCTCCTGACAACCTTAAAGAAAGAAACATGGGGTTTCAATATTATAAAACTGCTATGGTTTTATGGTTGTTAAGAGATAATGTGATTGGCGCAAGAAGATTTGATGATGCTTTTAAGGAGTATATTCATAGGTGGGCATATAAACATCCTGCTCCTAATGATTTTTTTAGAACAATGGAGGATGTTTCTGGAGAAGACCTTGGTTGGTTTTGGAGGTCTTGGGTTTTAA
>CAZJXE010000321.1:0-1435 GCA_964549835.1 uncultured Weeksellaceae bacterium | reverse complement strand
CATAGTGACAGTACAAAAACTGTACCTGGCTCCAGACATTACATTCATGCAGAGGATGTTGCGTCAGCAATATTATTCTTATTGAATGATAAAGCAATTAGAAGATTACATCCTGATTATGATGCACCAACATGGGGTAATGCAAAATGCCCTAAGTTTAATATTGTAGGGTCAGAGGAACTTAATAATCTTGAGTTAGCACAGATCATAGCAGAAGCACAGGGTAAAGAGTTGAAATATGAAATGGTTGACTTTCATTCATCAAGACCTGGTCATGACTTACGTTATGCACTAAGTGGAGATAAGATGAGAGAGTTGGGGTGGACACCTGCAAAGTCAGTAAGAGAGAGAATTGCACAGGTAACTAAGTGGACACTTGAAAACCAAAGATGGATTAAGTTATGAAGAAGTTTCTATTCAGTATTAGAGAGATAGCATGGTCGATAGCAGATGAGATTGCTGATTGGTTGTATCCATATAGAAATCAACTCACACCAGAGGAGAGGTTTGAAGTAAGAGTCAAAGACCCTATGAGTGGGGAAATGTGGATGGTTGAGGAACTCATACAACAAATGAATCAGAAGGTAGATAAATTGCAAGATGATATGATGTATGTTAAGGATAAGTTGGCAGAGCATGAGGAGAAGTTATCATTCAAGGTAAAGAAAAGATCAGCGAGTCCATCAGTATCGGGTAAAGTTAAAATGTAACTATAATAGCAAAGTTGATTCATATAGATACTATGTAAGCGAATCAACACAGAATGTGTAATATAACGGATAAGAAGGCAGCGAAGAAAATCATAAAGATAGCAAAGACAGATCCAAAATCATACTCGACAGCAGATGTGATTTATGCTAAAATGATAAAAAGACGCATCAAACATGCCAAACGACTCACTCAAAATCAATCAGAATAAAGATGGTTCATTCACAGCAGAGTGGGATAAAAAAGACCCAAACTGGAAGTGGATGAATGATCTGACCACAGAGGAGATTCAAGTAGTAATTGAAAAAGCGATTGCTATGGATAGACATGGTTAATTTCTCATATAAAAACGAACACTCAAGGATGCTCATAGTGCGTTGTATTGGGGAGAAAAGTTTTTATATAGAGAAAGTTGTGCTACCACTTGAAATCATTGCATTTGAAGCACCAATAGATTCTAGGGTAGAGATATGGGGTAGTGATTTAACTGGAGTACATATTGAAGATACCATAATTGTGGGCAAAAATTGAATTATTGTGCTAAAATTGATAAATAGTATTGTATAAGGAGGAACATTATGAAATCAATAGAAGACCATATTGAGTTCGATAAAAAGAAAATCGAAGACCCAACAACTTCTCCAGCTGCGAAAAGGCACTTTAAAGAGGAGCTTCAAGAACTACAGGAGTATGTTGGACATCATAAAGAAGAAATTAAAGCGGGAGA
>CAZJXE010000320.1:0-1437 GCA_964549835.1 uncultured Weeksellaceae bacterium | reverse complement strand
CAGTAGTTGATGTTGTTTTTGATAACAACGAAAATGAATTACCAAATATTTATGATTCATTAGAAATTACTAGAGAAAATGGAACAAAACTTGTTCTTGAATGCCAACAACACATTGGAGAAGATACTGTTAGGGCGATTGCAATGGAAACAACTGATGGTATTAGCAGGGGTGTTGATGTTCTAGCAACTGGAGCGCCAATAAAAATGCCAGCCGGAGAAAAAATTAAGGGTAGAGTTTTTAATGTAATTGGAGATGCAATTGATGGGATGGAAAATCTCTCAACTGAAAACGGACTACCAATTCATAGAGAAGCTCCAAAATTCGAAGACCTTTCAACTGCCACTGAAGTTTTATTTACAGGAATAAAAGTTATTGATTTAATTGAACCATACGCAAAAGGAGGAAAAATTGGTTTATTTGGAGGAGCAGGAGTTGGTAAAACTGTTCTTATACAAGAACTAATTAACAATATTGCAAAAGGTCATGGTGGTTTATCTGTTTTTGCTGGTGTTGGAGAAAGAACTAGAGAAGGAAATGACCTTTTAAGAGAAATGTTAGAATCTGGAATTATCAATTATGGTGAAGATTTTAACCACAACATGGAAGAAGGTGGATGGGACTTATCAAAGGTAAATAAAGACAAATTACTTGACTCAAAAGCTACATTCGTTTTTGGACAAATGAACGAACCTCCTGGAGCTAGAGCTAGAGTTGCTCTTTCTGGCTTAACAATTGCTGAATACTTCAGAGATGGTGAAGGAGACGGCAAAGGAAAAGATGTTCTGTTCTTTGTTGATAATATATTTAGATTTACGCAAGCAGGATCTGAAGTTTCTGCTCTATTAGGTCGAATGCCATCTGCTGTTGGTTACCAACCAACACTTGCAACTGAAATGGGAACTATGCAAGAAAGAATTACATCTACAAAAAATGGATCAATAACTTCTGTTCAAGCTGTTTATGTTCCAGCTGATGATTTAACTGATCCTGCACCAGCTACAACTTTTGCTCACTTAGATGCAACAACTGTTCTTTCGAGAAAAATTGCTGAGCTAGGTATCTATCCAGCTGTTGATCCTTTAGATTCAACTTCTAGAATTTTAACACCTGAAGTTGTTGGAGAAGAACACTATAAATGTGCTCAAGATGTTAAAGAACTTTTACAGAGATATAAAGAATTACAAGATATAATTGCAATTTTAGGAATGGATGAGCTTTCCGATGAGGATAAGCAAGCCGTACACAGAGCAAGAAGAGTACAAAGATTTTTATCTCAGCCTTTTCATGTTGCAGAACAATTTACCGGATTGCAAGGTGTTCTTGTAGACATTCAAGATACAATTAAAGGCTTTAATATGATTATGAATGGTGAAGTAGACAAATATCCTGAAGCTGCATTTAATTTAGTTGGATCCATTGAAGAAGCTATTGAAA
>CAZJXE010000319.1:0-1446 GCA_964549835.1 uncultured Weeksellaceae bacterium | reverse complement strand
CTGAAACATCAGATTTTGTCATTTGATATTCATTTCCAACAGAAATACCATATCCGTCATCCCAAACTGAAATTATAGCAGGTACTTGAAGTACGCCAATTGCATTTACTGCTTCAAAAAAATGACCTTCAGCACAAGAAGAATTGCCAATTGTTCCAAAAGCTATTTCAGATCCATTATTTGAAAATTTTGTTTTATTAGATAAATCTTTATTTTCTCTATAAACTTTAGATGCTTGAGCTAAACCTACTAATCTTGGAAAATTAGATGCTAAACATGCCATATCAGATGTTGAGTTCTTTTGTTTCATAAGATCTCTCCAGGTACCGTCGTCATTTAAAAAACGAGAACCAAAATGATTCATCATTTGTCTAGATCCAGAGCTTGGCTCAGCTGATAATTCAGGATTTCCATATAAATGAGCAAACATTTGTTTTGTTGTAAGCTGACCTAAACACATCATCATTGTTTGGTCCCTATAATAACCAGCCCTAAAATCACCATCCTTAAATACCTTACAGAGTGCGATTTGTGCTAATTCTTTACCATCACCAAAAATTCCAAAACTTCCTTTTCCAGAAAGAACATCTCTCCTTCCAAGTAAAGAAGATTCTCTAACTTCATTAACTAATCTAAAATCAGATAAAATAACATTTTTAAAATCATCTTTTGAAAGTTTTTTTTCGCTAGCTTTTTTACTCATTGTTATATGTTTAAGTATTGAAAAATTTAGGATACAAAATTAATTAATATTTATTTAAATCCTCTTATTTATTGATTTAGAAAACAACAAAAAGAAATTAATAGTAAAAAATTCTGATTTATAGAAAAGATTATTATTTTTGCACCCCCTCAATAATGAGGAATAACCACAGAGTTGGTTTAACCAAATTAATAAAAAAATGGCTACAAGAATAAGACTTCAAAGACATGGTAAAAAAGGCAAACCTATTTACCACATAGTAATAGCAGATCAAAGATCACCAAGAGACGGTAGATATATAGAAAAATTAGGATTATATAATCCAAATGTTAACCCAGCAATAATTGATTTAGATTTCGATAAAACTGTTGAATGGGTCATGAAAGGAGCTCAACCATCAGATACGGCAAAAGCAATACTTTCATATAAAGGAGTTTATATGAAAAAACATTTGTTAGGTGGAGTTGCAAAGGGTGCATTTGATGAAGATGAAGCTCAGAAAAGATTTGACAAATGGTTATCTGAAAAAGAAGGAAAGATTGAAAATAAACGATCTGGATTAGAAAAAGAAGCTGAAGAAGCAAAAAAAGCTAAAATTCAAGCTGAAAAAACTCAAAATGAGGAAAAAGCTAAAGCTATAAAAGAAAAATTAGCTGCAAAAGAAGCAGCTGAAAATGAAGAAGCTGCACCTGCTGAAGAAGCTGCACCTGCTGAAGAAGCTGCGCCTGCTGAAGAAGCTGCAC
>CAZJXE010000318.1:0-1448 GCA_964549835.1 uncultured Weeksellaceae bacterium | reverse complement strand
TATATTCAATACTCTTATTGATATGCTTTGTATCTCTTCCGATACAAAACTTACATTAAAAATATCGTTAGTAGGATTAGGATATACATCCAAGTTATTAATCGTTGTTCCTCCGTTTATCCTTATCGATCCTGGTTGAGTCCAGAATATTGGACTAGTCCACCATGAACGATATGATGTAATGTTTGAATCACAGAAGGTTCTTCCTTGAGCTCTGTAAGATTCACCTGGCTGAAGACCAAACTTATTAACCTGTAGAGTTGGATAATAAACCCCAAACCCTCCAGCGGTTTGCCAGTTAGCTCCAGCAGTATCTACTCTCAAAGCTACCCTTGCAAATACATAAGCACCAGTTGAATTCCAATCAAATCTAACTTTTGCTTGATTTCCATTAAAAGTAGTGGCTGTAAGATTAGTCATTGGTGGACAATCTCCTGAAGTGGTAAAATGAGATACAGAAGAATAATTGGATTCTGTTCCTCCACAATAGAAGGCCTTCATTTTATATTCATATACAGTACCCGGAGTTAAGTTCTGTAAAGTTTTTGTAGTAGTATTTAAACCAAAGTTACAAAGGCCATTTCCTACTCCAGCAGATTTTGTAGTCCAAACTGGATTTCCTACTTCTCTATATCTTATAAAATATTTCCATACCATATTGCATGAGTCATTCATATTATCCCAGCTAATGCTAGCCTTTGTATCAGTTACCCAATTAGAAGATAAATTGGTAGGTACTGTATCAGCAGGATTACAATAATAGCATGATGAATCACTAATGCTTGCCATTGGATCATAATTAAAAGCAAGAGAATCCATACAACCAGATACAGGAGGAGTCCAAGCTGCAATAGCAGTGTTTAATTGATTCTCAATTGTTAAGTATGTACTTGTTGTAACACAATACATTGGACACATAGTAGTATATGAGCGATCAGGATAAACAACAAAATAACTTGGTGTGTAATACAATTGATAATTGATCCCAACAGGAGAGACATTATCTGCAATAGGCATAGTAACACCATAATTCAACATCCAATTAGCTATGGCTGTACTATCGGTATATGAGTTAACCTCAAGACCTAAAAATCTGGCAACATTGGTTCCGTTAGGACCATTGGTTTGATATGAATTTTCTGTTGCGGGAGCATATGCAATACAACCTCCACAGGTAATACTTAAAAGTTCAAGAACCATCACATATCCACTATCCAAATAATTATATAATGTATGAGATGTCCCATTTATATCAGTTACAGTAAAATCAGGAGCATAACCTGTACCATTTAACATACCTGTTTGAGAAAAAGCGGAAAAATTTAAAAAAAGTAATAAGGAAAGTATATATATTTTCTTCATAATTATGCGATTATTGTTTATTACAAATTTAGTAAAAAAAGAGAAAAAATTAAAGCATAAAAACTAGATTAAAGTATATTTGCTTT
>CAZJXE010000317.1:0-1450 GCA_964549835.1 uncultured Weeksellaceae bacterium | reverse complement strand
TTTAACATCGATTTAAGAGTCTCAATTTCATTTTTCATAGCATCTAATTCTGATTGTTTATCAGAATTGATTCTACGATTATTCATATAATCATTATATGATGCTTCATCGCTATTGATAATAGCATTAGTATTTTCATCACGAAACAGATTCTTATGTCCTTCTACAGGTAACATTATGCTAATGCGATTGCTCTGAAGTCTTGTAATCTGACAGGTGCAGACTCATTTGTTGATATCATTACAATTTTAATTGTAAATCCACTGAACTGCTCCAAATCATCAACTGAGAACTGATATTCAGAAAACTCATCAAAATTATTAGGTGCTACAAAAGCATCTGCTCTACCATCATTATTTGCTACGTCAATAATATCATCACCAAATCCGTCACCATCAGTATCAATCATATTTTTGTAACCAGGAAATGGTCTGTATGTTGAATTGACTTCAGTAGAATCTGCAGTGAATAAGCGATAGAAGACTCTAAAGTCTGCATCTGGTTCAACACTTGCACCAACAAGAACTTTTAGTGAAGTTGCAGGTTGTTCTAAATTAACTCTTTCAGTTATGAATACTGAACCGTGTGGGTCATTTAATATCTGATTTGTACGAGAATCAGTTGCATAATTATCTAATCCAATAGGATTATTAATTTTATTTCTTCCGTACATAAATGTTGCATTCTTAGTATCTAATACAGGTGATAGGTTTTGGTCAGCAGTTGACATACTAACATTTAAAGCAAGTGACTTCTGTTTAGGGAAGAATGTCAATTTATCTTCATTAACTGTTGAAACAATTAATCTTGGTGTTGGGAAGAATGATGTCTCATTTAATGATGTTGTTTCAAATCCTTGGTCTAAGAAAGATACTTCAGTTCCATTTGCACTTGTTCCACTAATTGTTCTAACTGTAGAATTAAGTTGAGTTGTTGTGCCTGGTGTTATGAAGTTAATTTGTGGTGAGAATGAACTATACTGATGATTTTGTGAAATCCTAGCATTATTTGCACCAAATGCCTTTTCATCTCTAAAACATAGTAATGAGTTACCAGTTCTTTGACTTAATGGATCTAATGCAGTGCGATTAACTTCAAGATAATAGTTATCAATATTTGATGCATTTACAAGAGTAGTATTTGTTGGAACTGTATGAGTAGTATTGATTCCTACTAATGATACACCTGCTGCTTCATATGTCTGAATACTTGCACCTTCAACGTGAGGTAATGCAACTGTGTTTAATACACCTCTAGTAAGTGTAAGTTGTCCTGTACCCACTACATAAGAAACTATTTCTTCTTCAATAAGTGCTTCTCCTCTATCGGTTGTAATTCCAGAGAATGATGAGAATGGAGTAGTATTTCCAAGTGAAACTGTTGTACTCTCTGCAGTTAGTGATGAAGTTGTAGGAACAATTGTTGTATCTGGTTTGACATTTTCAATTAC
>CAZJXE010000316.1:0-1452 GCA_964549835.1 uncultured Weeksellaceae bacterium | reverse complement strand
CTCAAAATGGATTTATGATTTTTGATTCTGATTATTATGATAATTATGGTGTTGCAGGAGGTTTTGGAACAGGACCGTATCCTTCAAATCCAAGTGGTCATGTTGGGACATTGACTACAGAATCAATAGATTTATCTAACTATTCTGCAGTTTCTTTAGTTTTTAATAGTTATTACAGAGAATACACAGGTATTGCTAAAGTTGCTTTTAGTACTGATGGTGGTGTAACTTTTGCTGATGAAATGGAAGTACATCCAGATATCGATGTAAATGATGCTACAACTACTGATTATGAGGTGATGTTAAATTTACCTCCAAATGTTGCTGGACAACCTAGTGTACATATTCAGTTTTTCTATGATGGAACAGTTTTATATAACAGTTACTATGGCTATTATTTCTGGATGATTGATGATATTCGTTTAATCGAAACTCCTGCAAATCTTTTTGTTTGTCAAGATGAAATGTTTGGAGGTTGGTGGAAAGGATATCAAACTACAGGAGATTTAGGTTGTAATTATACTTTTAACCCAATGGCTCAAGCATTAGGCAACCCTTACAGATTAGAGGGTGTTGTTCGTAATCTTGGAGCTAATGCTCAAAATAATGTGACTCTTCATGGAGAAATAGCAGATGAGCTTGGAAATAATTTATTTTCTGATGTTTCTAACCCAATTACTCTTGCAGTAGCTGCTGTTGATACTCTTGCAATTAATAGTTTTTACACTCCTACAAACATGGGACTTCACAATGTAAGTATTTGGGCTAGCTCAGATTCTTTTCCTACAACTGATACAGCTGTAATGTCTACTATAGTTACTGATTCGGTTTATGGAATTGATTATGACTGGAATTCTGATGGAGCAAACTTAGGTACAAGTGCTTGGAGAATCGGAAGAACATGTGGTGGTCAAGTAGGAACAACGGCATATGATGTATATGCCGATGGACAAGTAACCTCAATATCTTTTCATGTCGGATCTGAATCTATTGTTGGTGCTCAAATGACTGCTGAGGTTTATGAAGGTTTTGGAACGAATAGTATATTTTTAGCTGAATCTGACCCTTATCAATTATCTCCAGCTGATATTGGTAATTGGGTAACAATCCCTTTATTAAGTCCTCTTCCAGTTTTTAAAGGAACTTCATATATGGCAGCTATAAGAGGTTTTGCTCATCCAACAGATACCTTTTTAATTACAGTTGCTGTTAATGACGCATCTTCAAGCTATATTCAAGATAATGGATGTAATTTAAATTCAGCAAATCCTGCAGGTACATGGTATACGGCGACTGATAAGATGGCTATTAGAATGAATTTTGGATACGTTAATAATATAAATGAAAGAGGTGATAATTCAGACTTTAATATTTATCCAAATCCTACTAATGGTTTGTTTGTAATTTCTACTGAAAGTTCTGACGCATGTATAGTTAGTATTACTAATGTGC
>CAZJXE010000315.1:0-1453 GCA_964549835.1 uncultured Weeksellaceae bacterium | reverse complement strand
CTTTTAAATGAAGTTTTATATGATCCATCAAATTCTGGCTTAGACGGAGATGCAAATGGTGATGGAGAATATGTACATAATGAAGATGAATTTGTTGAGCTAGTAAATGTTTCAAATTCTAATTTAGATATAAGTGGATATGAATTTTATGACAATACAAATTTAATGTCTGGTATGCCAAATCATGTTGTTCCACCCGGAACAATATTACCTTCAATGAAGGCATATGTTGTTTTTGGAGGAGGTATTCCAACAGGCGATTTTGGAGGGGCTATTGTTCACACTGCCTCTGCCTCAGTTTTAAATTTAAATAATTCTTCGGATACACTTACAATTAAAAATGATATTGGTGAGACAGTTATTGTTTTTGATGTTGAAGCATTATCAAACAATCCTAATGAATCTTATTCAAGACTGCCTGATATTTGTGGAGATTTTGTTCAGCATAATTCAACATCTTTAGGTTTATTTTCACCAGGAACAAAGTCTAATGGCGATCCTTTTTAGATTTTAATGGATTTCACTGGACCAGTTATTGCATTTGTATTTATTTTAATAGTTGTTTACTTATTATTAAAAAAATACAATCCACATGCTGTTCTATTATTTTCTGGACTTTCAATGATGATAATTTCATGGCTTTTAGGATATGATCTAAATAGTTTATTAAGTTTAGAAAGTCTTGAAAAGAAAATGAAGATTGCTTTTAAATCAACTTCAGGTGAAAATAATTCAATAAATAATTTTTTAGATTTTATAAAATACATAACCTTTTTGTTTCAAGTTAAGCATGCCAAGGTGTCTTTACTAATTATGACCATTGGAGGCTTTGTTGCTTACATTAATAAAATTGGGGCTTCCACATCATTAGTTAACTTAGTTACTAAGCCTTTAAATATTTTTAAAAAAAATCCAAATATTGCTGCTGTATTAGTAATACCAATTGGTCAATTACTGTTTATATGTATTCCCTCTGCTGCCGGATTAGGTCTTTTACTTATGGCTTCAGTTTTCCCAGTTTTGGTTAACCTTGGTGTTAGTAGATTATCTGCAGTTTCAGTAATTACGGCATGCACTGCTCTTGGAATGGGACCAGCTTCTGCCATGTCTAATAAAGCTGCAGAGTTTGCATATGGAGATTCTGAAATGATTATAACTTATTTTACTGATCAAATTCAATTAGTTCTTCCAATAAGCTTAGTATTTATCATTGTTTATTATTTTACAAATAAATATTTTGATTCTAAAGAAACAAAAGATGAGGTAGTAATAAAAAAAGAAAATAGCATCTTAAATAATACACCTATTCTATATTCATTAATACCTATACTTCCAATAATATTATTAGTTATTTTTTCTAAAATAATGAACTCATCAATAATTTTAGATACATCAACTGCTATGTTTATTAGTGTTTTTATAGCAATTTTATTTGAACTATTTTTTAAAAGAA
>CAZJXE010000314.1:0-1455 GCA_964549835.1 uncultured Weeksellaceae bacterium | reverse complement strand
AATAAAAATATTTTTTTTAATTTTCTTTTTCATAGGTTAAAAATGTAAAATCATATTTGTGTTTTTCATCTTTTTTATATTCTGATCTATGCGTTTCTATCCATTTTTCATCAATATAAGGAAAAAAAGTATCTCCATCAAATTCATGATAAATTCTGGTCAAGTATATTCTATCAACTAAATCTTCTTCTAATGCTAATTTATATATCTCACCGCCACCAATAATAAAGGCTTCTTCTTCATTATTTCTTTTAGCTACATTTACTGCTTCACGTAAGCTGTTTGTTACTAAACAATTATCAGCAGAATAGTTCTTATTTCTTGTAACAATGATATTTGTTCTATTTGGAAGTGGACGAAACTTATGAGGAATAGATTCAAAATTCTTTCTACCCATTATTACATGGTGCCCAGCTGTTTTGGTTTTAAAAAAATTCATATCAACCGGTAAATGCCAAATTAAATCATTATCCTTCCCAATAACATTATTTGTTGAAGCAGCAACAATTATTGAAGTAATCATATAGTTTTTTTTATTTTATAATTTACATTTCTATCGCTTAGATATTTACTTATGTAGTTATAATGTTTTCCTAAAAATTCAGGTGGAGAAATTCCAACTTTAGAATATTTTTCCTCTAAAATTAAATTAGCTACGGCTGTACATGTAAACCCAGTTGTTCTAGCCATTGAAATAGTATTATCTTGAAATCTGTCCAGTAAATTATATTGATAGGTAACTTCATTATTGTTTTCAATGCCTTTTATTATTATTCTCATAATTGTAAAATCTTTGTCTCCTTCTTTCATTTCCCATTTTGGGAAAAGAAGTTTTGATGTAAGATCAATAGGCCTTATTTTAATTCCATTTACATCAATTTCTTTATAGGAAAAAAATCCTGTTTCTCTTAAAACTTTTAAATATTCAACACAACCAGGATATCTTAGTGTTTTTTCAATCATATTAGGCACATGTGACATAGTTTTAATTAAGCTTCTAAGTCCATCAGAGTTCCAACTTTCTAATGTCCCAATTTCATCAAAATCAACCAGTTCAGTATCAGATAAAGCTTCTCTAACAATAATTTTTTTATTTTGAACATATCTTGCTGGTCTTATGTATTCCTCAATTACATCAATTGGTGAAAAAACGGCCTGATACTCATATGGCCATTCTCTTTTTACTGGTAGCCCACCAACTAAACATTCATAATCTGAGATTTCCATACTTTCGTTATGGTGTCCAAAAATAATATTTCCCATCCCTGGTGCAACACCACAATCCATAACAGCAATTACATTATTTTTTTTTGCTAATTCATCAAGCCCAAATGGATCTTCTGGATAAAATGATATATCAACAATATTTTTTTTTGCTTCAATCACATCTTTCATCATTTTATAACCCATAAAACCTGGCACTGCTCCAACAACTAAATCAAAATCAGAAATTAA
>CAZJXE010000313.1:0-1460 GCA_964549835.1 uncultured Weeksellaceae bacterium | reverse complement strand
AGGAAAACAAAAAATCAATAATAATTTTTTCATAAATCAAATATATGATTTTAGTAAAGAAAAAAATTATGGATGATTAGAAATAAAATTATCGTACTCTAGCGATCCTAATTGCATATTTGCAATAATTGACAATAAATTATTAGTAAATTCTATAGCATTTTCAGAACTATTTAGATTTATTTTTCTTCCACTGTATGAAATAATATATTCCTCATTATTATTAAAACATATATTACAAAAAAAGTACTGTGATAAAACTTCTTTGCAGCTCAAGCCGGAATTAGAAAACATAGAATCTAAATCTTCTTCTGATAATTTAGTAGAAACTTCTCTTTGACTATTTGAAAAACCATTATCCATATTATGAAATGAAGATGTAAAATAATTATTTGAATTGCAATTCATTAATAAATCTTTACTACAAGAATATTGATTAATAATTAAAAAACAAAAAAGAAAATACTTATACATTTTTTATATTCTAATTTTTAATATTTGTGTGAGAATGCCTTATTAAATCATCTATACTAACAACATCAAGTGTTTTTTCATTTGTAGCTTCAAGAATTACTTTTGGTGCAATATTATTAATTAGGGCTTCTTTCCATCTAAGAGCACATAAACACCACTTATCTCCTGGCTTTAGCCCATAAAAACCATAATGAGGGACAGATGTAGTAAGGTCATTGCCTCTAGATTTTGAAAATTGTAAAAAATCCTCATCAACAATAACACATACTGTATGCAATCCTAAATCAGATTCATCTGTATCACAACAACCATTTCTAAAATAACCTGTCAAAGGTTTTTTACTACATGTAATTAATTTTTCACCAAAAATATTTTTGTTCATAATTAAATCAATTATTTCAAATAAATTTTATCAATAATAATGCTAAACTTTTCATTTCTTTTGTTTCCTACTAAAATACCTATCTCCTCAAAATATTTATTACTAAAATTTTGAAGATTTAATCTTCTACCACGAAAGGATGGAAACATCTCTTTTAAAGGCACAGAAATAGTTTGCCAGTCCCCAGAAGTTTGGAATGAAAAAACATAAGAAAAATAATCATTTCTATTTGATTTAATTCTAAGTTGATAAGGTTTTCCATCTCCCTTAACTCTTAACTTTAAGTCTTCATTATTATTGACTTTTTTTCTCTTAAGATAATATCTTAAAGAACAAAAACCTCCATTGTTAGCAGTAGAGATAAAGCCAGTAAAAACACAATGGCTATCATCATTGATATAAACATTACTTTTAGAAACTCCTCCCATAACATCATCATTAACAATAATCCAATTATTAAGATTAGAATTTTTATCGAAATTATAAACCATATCCTGTGACATCATTGAAGTTGAATTTAAAATTACCAATAAATAGAACAATGTAATCTTTACTTTTTCCATTAATTTCAATTAAAAATGCATTTTATATAACTTTTTTGAAA
>CAZJXE010000312.1:0-1466 GCA_964549835.1 uncultured Weeksellaceae bacterium | reverse complement strand
AATTTATCTAAAACTGTTAATAATTTTATTGCAGATTTATCTGATGTTGATATTACTGTAATAGATTTGTTAAAAGATAAATTTGTTAAATTTGAAAAAATTGTATATGAAAACAAGGGATCATTTGTAATTGTATGTAGCGTTAATTTTAATGAAGAATTAAATATTGTTCCTACTCTTCAAGAAGCTTATGATTTTATAGATATGGAAGAAATTGAAAGACAATTAGAATTATAAAAAAAATATTATGAAAAAATTATTACTTACTAGTGCTGTTTTATTATCAGTACTTTTTTTGAATGCTCAATGTACTCCTGATAACTCGATATCTTCTCCGGGAATATATCCTGATGAAATTACAAATTTAGATGAAGCTTTTGTAGGGCAGCCCTATGTAACTCAAATAGATGTGTTAACTCCTCTTGATACGTCCGTTTCGTTAAGTGGTTTGACTGTTAATGTTACTATTGATAATATTGAACTGACAAGTATGTTAGGTCTTCCAAATAATTTCAGTTATTCATGTAATCCACCTAATTGTATTTTTCCTGGAGGAACATATGCTTGTGCTGAAATTTTTTCTACTGTTGACCCAACTTCAGCTGATGTTGGATATTACCCCTTAATTATGACAACATCTACATTAGCTATTAACGTCCCTTTAATTGGAAGTATTACTCAGTTAGATACTGTAGATTATTTTTACATTGATATTTCAAATACTTCATCTTCAATTGAACAAATAAATTTTTCAACATTTGATGTAATGGATGTATATCCTAATCCAATTTCTGATCAAGCTAGTTTTCAATTTGCAATTGGAAAAAACGAATATGTTGATTTTTATATTATTGATTGTTTAGGAAAAGTTGTTGATTATAGAAAAATTCAAGCTAGCATAGGAGTTAACAAGTTTAATATTGACTTTTCAAATTATTCTAATGGACTATATTCATATAGTTTTAAAACATCAGAAAAGATTATTACTAAAAAATTACTTGTTACTGATTTATAATGTCTTTCAAATTAACAATATTAGGATGTGATTCTGCAATTCCTACTATTAATAAAAAACAAACCGCTCAATTATTAAGTTATAATGAGCGGTTTTTCTTAATTGATTGTGGAGAAAATACTCAAGTACAGTTAAGAAAATATCAATTAAGTTTCCAAAGGATTAATCATGTTTTTATTAGTCATTTACATGGTGATCATTACTATGGATTAATTGGGTTGATAACTAGTATGCATCTTTTAGGAAGAAAAAAAGAACTACATATCTATGCCCATGCACTTTTAAAGGAAATAATAAATATTCAATTGTCTGCATCTAAAACGGATTTAAATTTCCCTCTTTTTTTTCATGAAATTCCAATCGATAAAGAAATCGTTATTTATCAAGATCCATTTATTGAGGTAAGTAACTTAATTCTTGATCATACTATTGATTGTTCTGGTTTCCTTTT
>CAZJXE010000311.1:0-1468 GCA_964549835.1 uncultured Weeksellaceae bacterium | reverse complement strand
ACTTCATAAAGTTTCTGCTCGCCTGGTGCTACAGGAACAGCAATAGATAGAAACTTATTGACTGGTGCAATTGCCATATTATTTTATCATCCTCCCAAAGCAAGGATTAGTGGGGTTAAGTTAGCTTGTATCGCTCTGTTGAAGTCTCTTCCTGAAATGGTTGAAGTAGTTTGGTTAATTTCTAATCCAGAACCAATTCTAAAGTTACCTTTTTGATCTGTGCTAGTGAACGGAACTTGACCTCCATTTATTGCGACAATTTCATTTTCAGGGATTGGCTCACCACCTTGGAAGGGGTTTGCTCTATTTATGTCGGTACCAGCACCTACGTACTCAAAAGAATGAGAACTGGTGATGATACGACTAATTCTTAAGAACTCAACACCTACTCCTTGAGCAACACTATAAGGAATAAATTCATTAAATGTAACTGTCGTCAGTCCAGCATTAGTTCCACTCGCTACAGGTTCAGTTGCATCATCAATGGTAAACAATATTGGATCTGTAACTGCAATACCGACTGCACTACCAGTGCTAAATGAAACATCAATGGGTTGAATTGGTAAAAAGTTTCTACCACTTGCTATCACATCCACAGATGTTATTGTTCCAGCAGCACTCACATTAGCAGACAGTTCTGCTAATATTCCCTCTGGACCTGCAGGTGCAGTAACTAATACGTTTGGTGGTGAACTAGCACTATATTCACCATTACTTCCACCATTAGTTATCTTAATACTACGGATAGTTTTCATTGGTTGTGTGAGAATACCACTATATCCAGCAACCTCTGGATAATCTGAAAGATTTATTTTAAAGAACAATGATTGTCCGTCAAAAGGTTTACGAACATTATTATCTTCATCTCTTACATTTGCGAACTTGAATACATCACTTTCAGCAGTTGCTCCACCCGTAGTGACTCCCGTAAATTCTGCAAGACTTGTACCATCAGCGAATAAACCAAAATCACCAAATGATGAGTTAGAGTTTGTTAAGTCACACTGACCACCACTTCCAGCAAAAATACCAATATGACTATTGATAGTAAATATAGAAACCAACTGAGCATATGCTTTGTTGGTGACTGATACACCAATACCTGCTTCATTGTATTGTGTGAATGAATCACACACCATACTTCTTAAATCTTGACCAAGATTGTTCGTACCTGAAAATGCAGCGTTAGCATATCTACCATCTATCTTCAGTCCAATACTTCCTGTGATAAAGTTCGTGCAGTTTCTAGCATATGGTG
Source organism: uncultured Weeksellaceae bacterium (assembly GCA_964549835.1). GTDB lineage: Bacteria > Bacteroidota > Bacteroidia > Flavobacteriales > BACL11. The sequence continues at coordinate 210 of CAZJXE010000311.1, read as the reverse complement.
ATCTCCATCTACCACTCGGACCTTCATTTGCAGGACCAGGACCAACATATCCACTTCTCGTTGCTGTTGCATCACCAGCAGTAATATCTGCTTGAATTGGTGGGAAAGCAAGACAACCACAACCTTCATGCAATACACCAAAATTAGAAGCAGCAAAGTTTAAGTTTTCAACTAAGCATCCTCTTCTAACATGAAATACATCATCATTTA
>CAZJXE010000310.1:0-1469 GCA_964549835.1 uncultured Weeksellaceae bacterium | reverse complement strand
GTTGCTATTTTAATATCACTTCTGCGATCAAAAGGAGCACTCATTATCTGAATCATTGAAACAACGACAATCTCCTCCACAGGATCAACCCAAAAAATTGAACTGGGTCCCTGCCAATAATATTCACCATCACTACCTACAATCTGTTTTTTTGTAGTGTCTGTAACTAATCCAAAACCAATTCCCCAGCCTAATCCGTCTGAATTATGCTTTTTAAGAAAATCCATATCACCTCCTTGAAATGGCTTAATAACACTCTCAAGGTGATTTTTAGTCATAAATTTAATTGTTTTTGAACTCAAAATTCTTTGACCATTGTATACCCCTCCATTACGCAAACTTTCTGCAAAAATCATATAATCCATCGCTGAAGATACAAGACCACCACCACCAGAGAACATTGAAACATTAATAAAGTCACTCATGGCTTGCCTTGGATTTGATGGATATTCAACAGGATATTTATTTTTTACATCATATCTATATCGAGTCAAAAAACGATCTCTTTTATCATTTGGTACTTGAAAAAAAGTATCATTCATACCAAGAGGCTTAAAGATGTTTTCATTGAAATATTTATCTAAGGATTGACCCGACAATCTTTCAATTATTAAACCTGTTAAATCAACAGCAATAGAATAATGATATCTCGTTCCAGGTTGAAATTTTAGTGGAAGCTTAGCAACCCTATTTACAAAGTCTTCAAGATTTTCTGAAAGAAAAAGGTCAGCATTTGAATATTGAATATCCACTTGATCATCTGAAAACCCATAAGTAAATCCTGCTGTGTGTGTTAACAAATGATGCATCCTCATTGTAGTTGATATACTTTCTAAGTCACCATTTTCATTAAGAACCTTTAAATCTTCTAATTCAGGTAAAAATTTTGATACAGGATCATTTAAGTTAAATTTTCCTTGTTCATAAAGTTGCATTATTGCTACAGCTGTAACTGGCTTAGTCATAGAATAAATTCTAAATAAATCATCTTTTAACAATTCGGCTTCACCTTGAACTTCTCTTTTTCCAAAAGCATTATAGTATACAATTTTTCCTTTTCGTGATACTATAGTGACTATACCTGGAATGTTGAAATCATTTATATATTCTTTTGAGAGCTCAGTAATCCTCTCTAATCTTTCTGAAGACATACCTATATTTTCAGGTTTAGCTTCTATAAGTTGAGAGTAACAAACATTAGAAAAAAAATAAATTATGATACACAGGAATTCTTTCATATTTTAAATATAATGATATTTATTAACAGGGGTGTTAAGCATTAAAAGATGTTTAATTAATTGCTATATAGTTGCCAGAAAAAAGCATTTCATATGCAGAATTAAAATAAAAAGATATACATATGGTTGATAAAAATAACTTAGTATTAGCACAAGATTTAAACAAAATATTTAATGAATAATAAGCGTTGTAGTGTACAATGAAAAAAAGGGGACTAACATACTTTGCTA
>CAZJXE010000309.1:0-1473 GCA_964549835.1 uncultured Weeksellaceae bacterium | reverse complement strand
CATACTTAACAAAGCAACAATTGTTTTTCCACTTCCAACATCCCCTTGTAATAGCCTATTCATTTGCTGATTTCCTTTTACATCAGCTCTTATTTCTTTTAGTACTCTCTTTTGAGCATTTGTAAGTGGGAATTTTAAATGGTTATTGTAAAACTCATTAAACATATCTCCAATATTTGATAAGGCATACCCCTTAGATTTAACCTTTCGTAGTTGTTTTGTTTTTAATAAATGTAGCTGTAAAAAAAATAATTCTTCAAATTTTAATCTTTTTTGAGCTCTTTCTAAAATCTTTAAATCTTTCGATATATGTATATTTATTAATGCATCTTCTTTTGCAGGAATTTTATATTTGTCTAGAATCTCTTTGGATAAATTCTCCTCAATATTATTTTTAATTAGTGGAATAAGGTTCTTGACAAGCTTAGATAAAGCTCTACTATTTAATCCTTTGTGAATTAATTTCTCAGTTGTTGAATAAACACCATACAATCCTTTAAAATCATCTGAATCATCTTCTATGGCATCAAGTTCAGGGTGAACTAAACTGGCTCTTTTAGAAAAAAAGCTAGGCTTTCCAAATACAATATACTCTTTTTCAAGACTCAAATTTTGTTTAATCCATTTTATAGATTTAAACCAGATCAATTCAATAATCCCGCTTGAATCCTGAAAATGAGCAATTAATCTTTTTGATCTTTTTACTCCTTTCTCCTCAATTTTAACAATTTTACCCTTAAACTGAATTTGAGTTAAGGAATCATTAATTTCTGAGATCTTATAAATATTACTCTTATCCACATATCTAAAAGGAAAATGCATTAATAAATCTTCGTAAGTAAAGATTCGTAATTCTTTTTTAAGCAATTCAGATCTTACAGGACCAACGCCTTTTAAATATTCGATTGGTGTAGAAAGAACATGCATAAAAAACTAAAATCTTTTTAAAAATGGACTTTTAAATACAAAAGGTAATAAATCTTCAACAGAGTTTGAAATAAGAACTGAATCGTTTGGAGAGTGTAGTAAAATTCTAATTTTTGATTTTTGTTTTTCCTCATATTCTGCCATAACCTGTCTACATGCTCCGCAGGGACTTATGTAATCATTAATTTCAAAATCTTTTGATTGTGCTGAAATAGCTATTGTATCAATTCTTTTATCTGGAAATTTTGATCTTGCATAAAATAATGCTACTCTTTCTGCACAAAGCCCTGAAGGAAAAGCAACATTTTCTTGATTAGAACCTTCAACGCTTGTTTGATCTTCGAACATTACAGATGCTCCAACAGAAAAACCTGAATATGAAGAATATGAAGTTTTTAAAATCTGCTTTGCTTTATTTATTAAATCTTGTTCAACTGAACTCAACTCATTAAAATCAGCAATAAAAAATGAGGTGCTTATTTTTTTTTCAATCATTTAAAATCTATAACTAATCTTTGGTTCAAATATAAAAAGAGTCATTGGATC
>CAZJXE010000308.1:0-1478 GCA_964549835.1 uncultured Weeksellaceae bacterium | reverse complement strand
GTAACAGATTTAGCTAAGTTTCTAGGCTGGTCAACATTACAATTTCTCATTAATGCAATATGATATGACAGTAGCTGTAATGGAATAATTGAAAGTAACGGGGTAATTTCTCTAAAGCATTTAGGTATTTCAATACAATGATCTGCTATAGATTTAACTTCAGTATCTCCTTCAGTTACAATAGCGATTAATTTTCCTCCCCTAGCTTTTACCTCTTGAATATTACTAACAACTTTTTCATAATTATCTTTTCTTGTAGCAATTACAACTATTGGCATTTCTTCATCTATCAAAGCAATAGGACCATGCTTCATTTCTGCAGCCGGATATCCTTCGGCATGTATATAAGATATTTCTTTTAGCTTAAGTGCACCTTCCAGAGCAACTGGAAAATTAACTCCTCTTCCTAGATATAAAAAATTAGTTGCATCTTTAAATTGTAATGCAATCTTTTCTATTTTATCATTTAATTTCAGTAGATTTTTAATTCTATTTGGTGCAGCTGTTAACTCTTTAATTAAAAAATCATAATTCTCTCTATCAACAGTTTTTTTAATCTGAGAAAACCTTAGTGCAAATAATAATAAAACTGTAAGCTGTGTGGTAAATGCTTTAGTTGATGCCACCCCAATCTCTGGACCAGCATGTGTATATGTCCCTCCAGATGTTGCCCTAGTAATAGAAGATCCAACAACATTGCAAATTCCTAATGTTAATGCCCCATGTTCTTTTGCAATTTCTAATGCAGCTAAAGTATCAGCTGTTTCACCAGATTGAGATATTGCTATAACAATATCTTTTTTGGTTATAATTGGATTCTTATATCTAAATTCAGAAGCGTACTCAACCTCTACATTTATTCTTGCCAAATCTTCTATAACATACTCGCCAATTAAACCAGCATGCCATGATGTTCCACACGCAATAATAATTATCCTATCTGCATTAGCAATTTTTGATTCATGATCTTTTATACCACCTAAAATAATATCATTTGTCTTTGGATCAATTCTTCCCCTTAATGTATCAATAATACTCTTAGGCTGCTCAAATATTTCTTTTAACATAAAATGATCATACCCACCTTTTTCAATAGACTCTAAAGTTTGTTCAAGTTTTTCTATATATGGAGTTTTAATTTTATTTTTAATGGTCTTGATTTGTACTTCTTCATTTTTATTAATCAAAGCAACTTCATTATCTTTTAAATAGATTACCTTATCTGTATATTCGATTATTGGTGAGGCATCAGAAGCCACAAAATATTCATTGTTACCAATACCTATTACTAATGGAGAACCTTTACGAGCAACATAAAGCTCATCTGGTTTATCTTGATCTAAAACAACAATAGCATAAGCCCCAACAACCTCATTTAATGCAATTCTTATTGCTCTATATAAAGTTTTATCATCAGGATTTTGTTTATTTTCTGTTAATGCATTTTTATAAACATCTTCAATTAAATACATTAAAAC
>CAZJXE010000307.1:0-1481 GCA_964549835.1 uncultured Weeksellaceae bacterium | reverse complement strand
AATATTTAGTCACTGCCTTTATTTAGGTGCAAATAATTATAATCCAGAAACAGATTTCTACAGAAAAGTAGATTCTATCATGAGTCTGATGACATTAGATGAAAAAATTGGACAAACAATTATGTATAGTGGTGATTGGAACAATACGGGACCATATGTAAATTCAGATAATATGAGATTCCTTAAAGAAGGTAATTTAGGCTCAATGTTAAATGTATATACATCGAAAGGGACCAGAGAATTACAAAAAATTGCTGTTGAGGAGACTCGTTTAGGTATTCCTTTGCTTTTTGGTTATGACGTCATTCATGGTTTTAAAACAATTTTTCCCATAAACTTAGGAATTGCGTCAGGTTGGGATCTTGAAGATGTTGAGGAAGTAGCCAGAATATCAGCAGAAGAAGCTTCAGCCGCTGGAGTACATTGGACATTTGCTCCGATGATTGATATTGCAAGAGATCCTCGTTGGGGGCGTGTTTCTGAAGGATCTGGAGAAGATGTTTATTTAACTAGTGAAATTGCTAAAGCATATGTTAAAGGGTTTCAAGGCAATAGTCTCACTAATGAAAATACAATTTTAGCATGTGCAAAACATTTTGTTGGATATGGAGCTGCTCAAGCAGGTAGAGATTATCATACTGTTAGTATGGGTGATAATGAGCTTAGAAATGTATATATGCCTCCGTTTAAAGCCGCAATTGATTCGGGAGTTGAAACATTTATGACTGCTTTTAATGAGCTTAATGGTGTACCTGCAACGGCAAACCAATATATATTTAAGAACATCCTTAGAGATGAATGGGGATTTAACGGATTTGTAGTTACAGATTACACAGCGATTAATGAGTTGGTAAATCACGGATATGCTCAAAATGAAAAACATGCTACTGAATTAGCTATTAATTCTGGTATCGATATGGATATGATGAGTGGTGCATATAGACGTTTTTTAAAAGAATTGATAATTGAGGGCAAAGTCGATGAAACATTGATAAATGAAGCGTGTAGAAAAATTCTTGTTGCCAAATTTAAATTAGGTTTATTTGATGATCCTTATAAGTATTGTAACGAACAAAGAGAAGAAGAAACCATCTACCGCCCTGAATTTTTAGAATCTGCAAGAAAAATAGCAGCTAAATCGTCTATTTTACTTAAAAATTTTGACAAAACCCTTCCTTTAAACAAAAAACAAACTATTGCATTGATTGGTCCACTAGCAAAGGATAAAAAAAATATTATAGGTAGCTGGGCAGCTGCAGGGGACAGAAACGGAAAAGCGATTAGTATATTTCAAGGAATAAAAGAATATTTAGATGATTCGAACATTATGTTCGCTCAGGGCTGTGATATTGAAAGTAATGATTATAGTAGATTCGATAAAGCTGTTAACATCGCCAAAAAAGCAGATAAAATAATAATGGTTTTAGGTGAAGATTATAATATGAGTGGAGAAGCTGCAAGTAGAACTAATATTAAACTTC
>CAZJXE010000306.1:0-1484 GCA_964549835.1 uncultured Weeksellaceae bacterium | reverse complement strand
AAACTAAAAAAATTAATCGTTCAAACAACAAAAATCCTGAAAAAATAATTGATTTGTTTCTAGAAAATAAGCCTTCAATATCAAAAAATACTACACAAAAATTTTACAAAGCCTCTGAAAATGCTAAAAAAAGTTTAGAAGAAAATAATGATATTTTTAGTGAAACTCTTGCTAAAGTTTATATGAAACAAAAACATTTTGAAAAAGCAATTTCAACATATAAAAAACTTAGTTTGAAATATCCGCAAAAAAGTAGTTACTTTGCAGATCAAATTAATTTAATTAATAAATTAAAAAAGAAATAAAATGTATACAATATTTGCAATCTTAATTATCATCACTTCAATTTTGCTCGTTTTAGTTGTTTTAGTCCAAAACCCAAAAGGAGGTGGTCTTTCTTCAACTTTTGGAGGAGGAGGTAATCAAATTATGGGTGCAAAAAAAACAACGGATTTTCTTGAAAAAGCTACTTGGACTCTAGCTATTGCCTTAATTTCTTTAAGCCTTTTATCAAACTTTGCTATTCCAAGAGAAAATGCAGAAGATAATCTTGAGATAAAGGCGCAAGAACAAATTGATGAAACAATTATTCCAAATCTTCCGTCTAATCCAATTCAAGAATAAAGTTATTTAAAAAAATATGACAATTTTTCATTTATCATGCTGATGGCATGCTTTTTGAACATTAAATATTAAACAAAAAAATTATGAAAAAAATAAAATTAACACCACTTGCTGATAAAGTAATTGTTCAACAAGCTGAAGCTGAAACAAAAACTGCATCAGGTATTATAATTCCAGATACTGCTCAAGAAAAGCCTCAAAAAGGAAATGTAGTTGCAGTTGGAAAAGGAACAAAAGAAAATCCTATAACTGTTAAGGTTGGAGACTCTGTTCTTTACGGAAAGTATGCTGGAACTGAACTTAAATTTGAAGGTGAGGACTTTTTAATAATGAAAGAGTCTGACATTTTAGCAATAATTAAATAAATAAATAAAAATGGCAAAAAATATCACATTTGATACTGACGCAAGAGATGCATTAAAAAAAGGTGTAGATGCTCTTGCAAATGCAGTTAAAGTTACATTAGGTCCTAAAGGAAGAAATGTTGTAATTGACAAACAATTTGGAGGTCCTTCAATAACTAAGGACGGAGTAACAGTAGCAAAAGAAATTGAATTAGAAGATACTCTTGAAAATATGGGAGCACAAATGGTAAAAGAAGTTGCTTCAAAAACTAATGATCTTGCTGGTGATGGAACAACATCAGCAACAGTTTTAGCCCAAGCTATAATAGCTGAGGGACTAAAAAATGTTGCAGCAGGAGCAAATCCAATGGATCTTAAAAGAGGAATTGACAAAGCAGTTAATGCAATAATAAAAGACATAAACACTCAAGCTCAACAAGTTGGAGATAGTTATGAAAAAATTGAACAAGTTGCTTCAATTTCTGCAAATAATGACAATATTATTGGATCGTTAAT
>CAZJXE010000305.1:0-1485 GCA_964549835.1 uncultured Weeksellaceae bacterium | reverse complement strand
TAAAGAATGGTTAGCTAAACCATCTACTCAACAAATATTTAAGGAACATAATTTTGTTCCTACAAGGTATACTTTTGAACCATTATCAATGTAATTTTTAGTTTTGATAAATGAAAAAAATAATATTTTTTTTAATTTTTTTTCCATTTTCAATATTTTGTCAAATTACACCTTCATACACTGATTTTAATCAAAATGTAGTTTGGGAAAGTGTATTTACAAGTGGTCCTGCCGGTAAGGTAAATAGAGGTTTGGTTGATTCTGATGGAAATTGTGCTGTTGTTTTTATGCCATCAAATAAATCTAGAGTTCATAAAATTGATGGACTAACAGGTCAATTAATATGGACTAAAACAATTAATAATACCATTGGATTTGGAATAACTGAGTTTTATGATGGGAATAGGGTTGATTACATTGTTTCTGGAGGTTCGGGTTCTACTCAAGAAAGATGGTTGGCAAGATTAAATGGAGATGATGGATCAATAATTTGGGACAAAACATATACAACTTCTGGAAATCAATGGGAATATGATGGTATAAGAATGACATTAATTGGGTCAGATAATTATATTTATGCATCGGGTTTTATTGGTGGAGATGAATCAGGCACTATTTTTATTGTTTATGCAGGTCAAGCAGCAGTGATGAAAATTGATCCAGTTGACGGAAGTGAAATTTGGACACATATAAATCCAATATCTGAGTATTCTGTTGCTTTAGTAGAAAGTTCGGATGGATATATTTATTCTGCTGGAACAGAATACGGGCAAGATTTGCTTTTAACAAAACTTGAAAAGTCTGGCAATGAGTTATGGACCCAATCTATTTTAAATACTTCAGAAATTATTCCTGCAGATCTTGATATTTCAGAAAATGATATTCTTTATTATGGGGGGCATTCAGGAAGAGCTGGAGCAGGCGACCCATTTGATTATTCATGTGTAAGTTTAGATGTAAATGCAAATGTAAATTGGAAAAAACATTATGCTAATCCAAGAGCTTATAGTTTAAATCATATAAGAAATGAGCTTTATGGTATTAAAGTTGGTACTGATGGAATTTACATGTTTGGTGGTAGTGGTGATGAGAGTAGCTATAGCTCAACCAATCCACCATTTTTATCATCAGATATTTGGAACGGCTGGGTTCTGTCTTCAGATTGGAACGGTAATATTTTAAATAGTCATGTTTTTTGCCAAGGCCAGGTTAATACTGCAACTGAATATGGGGTACTTATTGACAATGGCTTTATAATATTTAATGACACTGATGCTCAGGGTGATGAAGAAGTAGGGGTAATGAAAATTATAAATGGAAGTAATCCTCCTACTGGAGAAAATATAATTCAAAATAATGAAAAATCATTAGTAAGATTATTAGATGTTTTAGGAAGAGAGACAAAACATAAATCTAATAATTTTATGTTTTATATTTATGATGATGGTTCAGTCGATAAAAAAATACTTATTAAATAATTAATTT
>CAZJXE010000304.1:0-1486 GCA_964549835.1 uncultured Weeksellaceae bacterium | reverse complement strand
AATCTTCATTTGTTTTTTTCTGATAGTCCATTATTATTTTCACCATTACATATAAAATTTATATATGGATGAATATTTGTTTTATTATTAAATAATTTAACATATATTATATTTTCCATTAATTATATATATAAAAATATATTTATATATATATATATATGTTTAATAATAAAAATATATTAATATTAGGTCCAGGAAAATCAACTATAAATATAGATTTTAATAAATATGATTATATTATTATATTCAATGAAATGGTTGATTATTTAAGAAATAATATTATACCTAATAATAATAATATTATATTATTTGCGAATGGAACTATGTTAGAAGATGGTATTGATCGTATTGAAAGAAATTCCCAATATTTATATAAAGTTTTATATAAAATTTATTATAACATAAATGGATCAAAATATAATAATATTAGATCCTTACTTATTCCAGTAGAAAGAGGTTGGAGTAAAAATGAATTATCAGAGGTTCCTTTAGGAATATTTTATGTATTAAAATATTTTTTACAATTTAGTAATATAAATATTTATATTTCAAATATAACTTTTTATAAAAACGGTCATTATGATGATAAAATTAATTTAAATAGAATACAACCATTTAATGCACATGGTGGTCATAACATTATGTTACAGATAGAGATATTTAAACAATGGGTTAAAAAATATAAAAATATAATATTATTAGATGATATATTGAAAGATTTATTGAATATTTAAATTATTTATAGAATTATTTTTATATATTAATATAATGAATTTTGTTTTATTAACTGTTAGATCAAAATCAACACGTCTAAAAAATAAGGCACATATAAAATTAAATAATAATATAACTACAATAAAATATCTAATTGATAGATTAAAACATTGTAATTATGATATAATATTATGTACGACTATAAATAAAGAAGATGATATATTAGAAGAAATAGCACATACAAATAATATTAAATGTTTTCGTGGTAGTGAAAATGATAAATTACAAAGATGGTACGATTGTTGTAAATATTATAAAATTAAAAATATTGTAACAGTAGATGGAGATGATTTATTTTGTGAACCTGAATTAATTAATATTGCTTTAAATCAAATAGAAAAAAACAATTGTGATTTTATAAAAGGTGATCATACAGAATTAATATGTGGAGCTTTTACATATTGTTTTACTTTTAATGCTTTAGAAAGAGTAATAAATTTAAAAAATGACTTAAATACTGAAATGATGTGGGTATATTTTACAGATACTGGAATATTTAATATTGAAGAATTACAAAATATTAATACAAAATATTATCGTGATGATATAAGAATGACATTAGATTACCAAGAAGATTTAGATTTTTTTAATAAAATAATTGACTTATATGAATCTAATAATTTATATAAATCTAATAGTAAATATTTAAATTTAGAAACAATAATAGATATTATTAATAAAAATAAAGAAATTAAAAATATAAATTTATTTA
>CAZJXE010000303.1:0-1505 GCA_964549835.1 uncultured Weeksellaceae bacterium | reverse complement strand
ATAATTTATGTTATTCTCAATTGAATATAAAAAATCAAGATCCTCTAATTTAAGATATCTTAATAGTATTTCTTTTCCAATTAACATTCAAATTCACCAATATAAACAAGGTTAACCTCACCTGTTAACCAAATATTTTTGTAGCAACCATTAAATTCATCGAATGATACTGTTAAAACACCTCCTTTTGTATTTAGCTGAATTATATTATCCTCAACATTTTTCGAATAATGTAAGCCAACTGCTGTTGCAACTGCTCCAGTACCACAAGAAAGTGTCTCTGCCTCTACACCCCTTTCATATGTTCGTATACTAACAGCATTATCTACTGCAACAAAATTTACATTTATTCCTTTTGATTTATATTTTTTTGAATTACGAATTTTTCTTGCCTCATAATCAATATTTATATCATTGATTTTTTCATTTAATATGATAAAATGTGGAGATCCAGAATCAATAACCATATTATCATTATCAAATTCAATTTTTGAAATATCATTAAATCTAATAGAAACATCTTCGTCTAGAAGGTTTGCTTGGTGCTCACCATCAATTGCGAAAAAACTTGTCTTTTCAGAGATAATTCCTAAAGTAAAAGCAAATTTTACAATGCATCTTGCTCCATTTCCACATAAAGATGATTTTGCGCCATCGCTATTAAAATAAAGCATTTCAAAATCGTATTTTAAGTGATCTCTTAAAAGAATTAATCCATCAGCTCCAATACCCAATCTTCTCTCACATAAAGATTTAATTAGAGAAGAATCATTAACATCAAAAATATTTTCCCTGTCATCAATAATTATAAAATCATTTCCAGTGGCTTGGTATTTATAAAACTCTATCACCATATTGTAAAAATACAATAAAAATAAATGGTTAATAGTATCTCATTTTTTATAAAAACATACATTTGTATAACTAAACTAAACACAAAAATGATTGATTATAACTTATACGATAAAGAGTTAAATAACTGGATTGATAGTGAGAAAATAGCTGCAAATTTATTAAACCTCACGGGACAGTTAATGTATGACAAAGGAATAGAAATTGTCTTATTTAGACAAAATATTTTAGATGTTGGTGTGACAGAATTAATGAGGCTAGTAGCATTTGCTGAAAATGTTGTAGAAAGAAAAATTGACCTAAAAACTGCCTTAGCACTTACAAAAGTAATTTCAGATATGGAATTACCACCATCCAAATTAGATTTAGGACTACTTTCTGCAGAATATTTAGAAGAAAAATCAGAAAATCATAAGACTTTTATAAAAGCAAAACTTAAAGAAATTATAGATTCAAAAATATCTTTTTCTCCTAGAGACATTGTTTTATTCGGTTTTGGAAGAATTGGAAGACTAGCAGCAAGAGAATTGATTAAACAAGCAGGAAAAGGTCAACAAATGCGACTAAAAGGAATTGTTGTTAGAAATATAACAGACGAACAAATAAAAAAAAGAGCAAATCTCTTAAGAAATGACTCTGTTCACGGTTCTTTT
>CAZJXE010000302.1:0-1516 GCA_964549835.1 uncultured Weeksellaceae bacterium | reverse complement strand
GCAAGAACTCCTCTTGAGCCAAGCCCATTAAAAACCCCTATCCTATTATTATCTGGATGATATCCAATTAAAGGCTTATGATCTTTTACAGTTGGGCGTATTCCTGACTGCCTATCAACTATTTCATAATCCAAATTTAGAATACCTTCAAGTCTCTCAATTAAAAACCTTTGACCATCATCTGTTATTTCATCTGTTAAATCTTCCCTCTTATATGTTGCGCCTACGGTATATAAATGATTTCCAAGTGGTATAAGATAAACACCCTTACTAATGATTTGATCACAGTACTCTAATGAAGGAATTTTTATAGTGATAACCTCACCTTTAGTGGGTGCAAGAGGAAGATATTTAAAAAATGGATTATTCATTAGCCTATACCCTTCACAAAAGACAATTTTTTCAGAAGTATAGCCTTTATAAGATACTTCACTTTCATTAAAAAAATTAAAGTCAAATTCTTCCTCTAAAAAATCACATTCTTTTGAAAAATAACTTTTTGAAATACTTAAAAAATGAGCAACATCTAGATTACCTGCAGGTTCTATATTTGCACTAGTAAAAGTATCTTTGAAACAAGAAAAAGTGTTGGATTTATTAAATCCTTTTATGTAAATATCCATGTCATGACTATTATACTTATCATGCCATAAATCCCTTATTTCATTATTTCTAAATAACTTGACTAGTGGTTTAGTATAAAGAAAATTATTATTTAACTTTTCTTCTAGCTCTTTATATCTTTTAAAAGCAACTGTTAAATAATGATCTGGAAAAGCAGGTATACACCTTCTAACACTAATTGGATTCATTAGACCTCCAGCAACTTTACTAGCAGATCCTTTTAAATGCTTATCTATTATAAGAATCCTTTTTTTATTATCTAAAAGATCATGAGTTAGTAAAGTACCTGCAAGACCTTGGCCAACAACTATATAGTCATATTTGTTGTTTGATGACAAGAATTAATTTTTAATGAAGAATTAATTTTTTATTAATTATGCCTCTGTCGGTTTCAATCTCTAAGAAATAAATTCCTTTTCCAAACTTATTAAGATCTACTTGCTTAACAAATTCACCTATAAATTGTTGTTTATTCTCTTTATAAATAATATTACCTAAAACATTAAGAATTCTTATTTGTAAATCTTGAATCTCATCAGAAACAAAGTTAATATTAAAGATATCTCTTGTAGGATTAGGATAAACAGAAAGATCAGCAATAGAAACCCCTCCTGCTAGACGTGATCCACCAGGCTGAGTCCAAAATATTGGTGTAGTCCAAGTTGGAGATCTGTATGCAGTAATATTTGAATCACAGAACGTTCTACCCTGAGCTCTGTATGATTCACCTGGCTGAAGGCCAAATTTATTTACAAAAAGAGTTGGGTAGTATACTCCAAAACCTCCAGCAGTTTGCCAAGCTGATCCTGCAGTATCCACTCTTAATAAAATTCTAGCAAAAGTGTAAGAACCTGTTGTATCCCAATCAAATCTTACTTTAGATTGATTACCA
>CAZJXE010000301.1:0-1524 GCA_964549835.1 uncultured Weeksellaceae bacterium | reverse complement strand
ATTGAAGATATTTTTATTAAATCTGTAAGTGATGAATAAGATATTTTTAATCATAAAACGCGAATTTTTAGTAAGGGTAAAAAAGAAATCATTTATTATAATGACTATACTAGCTCCCATACTAATGGCAAGTTTAATAATTGTTCCCGTTCTTTTATCAGATACAGATCAACAAAAAAGATTAATAGGAGTTTATGAGAATAATATAAATAATCTTTCATCTGACTTAAAAGACTCTGAAAATATTCATTTCACTGTTCTTGATGAAACCGAAATGGATCTGTTTATGAACGATCCAGAACAATCAAATTACTATGCCCTCTTAATGATTGAATCTAGTAAATTCACATTATACTGCTCACAACAAGTCGGACTAAACTTAAGAAATTCAATAAAAAATCAATTAGAACAAATTGCTGAACGTAATAAATTAAAGAGAGCTGGAATCAACATTGAAATAATTGAACAAGCAAAAACAAGTATTAATATCGACACAAAAATTATTTCTAGCGAAGGAAACACAACTTCTTCAAGTACAGAAGCGAGTATTGGTATAGGATTTATGACTGGAATATTAATTTACATGTTTATTTTCATGTATGGGACTATGGTTATGAGGGGAGTTATTGAGGAAAAAACAAATAGAATAGTTGAAATAATTATTTCTTCTGTAAAGCCATTTCAGCTAATGATTGGTAAGATTTTGGGAGTTGCTCTAGTAGGCTTAACTCAGTTTTTTCTTTGGGTTATATTAACAATTTTTATTTCTACAGTTGCAGAAATCATGTTTATTGACTCAAGTGAAATCTCAAACAGCATTAATTCAACTAATCAATCTGTTGTATTGCAAGAATTTACAAAACTTACAGGTGGAATAGATCTATTATTGATTTTTATATCCTTTTTATTTTATTTTCTTTTTGGCTATTTAATGTATAGCTCTCTCTTTGCTGCTGTGGGCTCTGCTGTAGATGCAGAAGCTGATACACAACAATTTATGTTACCTATAACTATTCCTTTAATCTTTTCTTTTTTATTAATTCAACCAGTTATGGATAATCCTGATGGTATTCTTGCATTTTGGCTATCTATTATTCCTTTAACATCTCCAATTATTATGATGGCAAGATTACCTTTTGGAGTTGAAAATTGGCAACTAATATTATCAATGATGATTCTAATAGTTGGATTTATTGGTACAACTTACTTAGCAGCAAAAATTTATAGAACGGGCATCTTAATGTATGGTAAAAAAATATCATATAAGGAGCTTTGGAAATGGATCACCTATAAGGGATAAATTACCTAATTTTATTAAAAAACTGCCTTTTTTAGCTAATTTTCAATGAAATTTAGACTTTTTTAGCTAAAATAATCAACTGTATAAAGAGCTGTAAATCAATATATTAACATCGATACACACAATTTAATGTTAAAAAAGTGAGGTTTCTATTATGCTCGTTTAAATAGAGTAGTTTATCTTTGCCGAGTATTAACTAATAAATTTATTATAATGAAAAAAAA